>JAJKIL010000479.1 GCA_021154515.1 Niastella sp.
CCTGATCATGTTGAATACGGAAACCTACATGCCGTAAGTGATGATGAAGGAAGAGTAATACAACTTGATTTTGGCGATATCAGACTTATAAATGCCTATTTTCCCTCTGGTACAACAGGCGATGTGCGGCAAACATTCAAATACCAGTGGTTGAATGATTTTCATACTTACCTTGAAACACTGAAAAAGAAATATCCCAACCTGATATTGTGCGGCGATTACAACATTGCACATACCGAAATAGATATTCATGATCCCAAAGGCAATAAAAATACTTCGGGCTTTTTAC
Organism: Niastella sp.; assembly: GCA_021154515.1. GTDB lineage: Bacteria > Bacteroidota > Bacteroidia > Chitinophagales > Chitinophagaceae > Niastella. Next base: position 290 of record JAJKIL010000479.1, read on the forward strand.
CTGAGGAAAGAGCCTGGATGGATCAATTTTTACAGAACGGCTGGATAGATACCTTTCGTGTTTTCAACAAAGAACCACACCGGTATAGTTGGTGGAGTCAGCGTTTTCCCACAGTACGGGAACAAAATAAGGGTTGGCGGCTCGACTATATTACAGCCACCGATCCCCTGCGCAGCCGGTTAAAAAGAGCAGATATTTACCATGATGTTAAACACAGCGACCATTGTCCTGTGTACCTGGAATTGACAAAAGCGTAACAAATGTAATTTTTACAGCTTATCTGCGTTTATCACAACACTATTACCTGATTTTTGTTACACATTTACCATGATCGTATACAATAACACCATTAACATCGATCCTTTTATAGAGGAGAGGTGGTTGCAATGGCTACTTCAGGAACATATACCCGAGATTATGGCATTGGGATTGTTTACAGAATGGAAAATGTTCAGGTTACTGGAGCAGGATGATACGGAAGGTATGACCTTTATAATTCAATATTTCGCTCCTTCATTGGAGAATTACTATCTGTTTACAGAGGAATTTGCACCTGCATTGCAAAGAAGATCATTCGATAAATGGGGCGATCGTTTCATTGCATTCCGTACAGTAATGGAGGTTGTGCACTGAGTGTGGATAAGAATATTTTAATAGCCTGTCAAGCTAAATTTATTGTATATTCCACGAAACCCTTTACCCGTCAGCATTTCAGCGGGTATCGCATGAAACATAAGGCCCTACAGCATTTCAGCGTGTAACATCAATTCACAAAACGTATTACAAAACATTTCAATTTGCTAAAAACCTTACCCCAAGCGGCTTTCAGCATTTTATCAAATGTTAATTTTTCGACCAAAAAATTTTGTTTCAAGCAAAAACCGGCTAAATTTGTCTCTGCATAATTTTTAAAAAATCACACTATGAACAAAGCTGAATTAATTGCAAAACTTGCCGATGATTCAGGCATTACTAAGACACAGGCTAATGCTGCTCTTGATTCTTTTATTGAAGCAGTTACTAAAACCTTAAAAGGTGGTGGTAAAGTTACCCTGGTTGGTTTTGGTACATTCTCTGTATCAAAAAGAGCAGCTCGCAATGGTCGTAATCCGCAAACCGGTGCTGTGATTAAGATTAAAGCTAAAAAAGTTGCCCGTTTCAAAGCTGGTAAAGAATTGCAGGCTAAATTATAATTTCTGCCTTACGCACGAAAGGCTCCGTTACTGCATGCGAAGTATCGGAGCTTTTTTTATTTTTGCATTTCTAAACAATTCACTTTAATAAACACATAACATGGGTAGAGGAGATAAAAAAACGAAAAAAGGTAAAACCTTTAAAGGTTCATACGGAAAAAGCCGCCCTGCAAGGGTAAAAAAGGCTGTTGCCGCTGACAAAAAGAAGTAGGCATTTGTTAACAGGTTAACGAGCTTGCTTGTTAACCTGTTAACTTTTCAATCTTGTTAACTGATTAAGGCGCCAAACGCTCTATTTTCCACTCATTATTACCTTCCAGGGTATATTGCAAACGATCGTGTAAACGGCTGTGACGGCCCTGCCAGAACTCGATGGTAACAGGTTTTACCCTGTACCCGCCCCAGTGAGCCGGGCGTTGTAACGGTTTGCCAGAGAAATCTTTAGCATATGTTTTCTCCCTTTCCTGCAACCATTCCCGGCTTTCAATCACCTGGCTTTGAGGCGATGCCCAGGCCCCAATACGACTGCCTTCTGGCCGGCTGTTAAAATAAGCATCACTTTCTGCGTCACTTACTTTTTCAACCAGTCCGGTAATGCGTACCTGCCGCTCCAGTTCTTTCCAGAAAAATACCAGGCATGCCCGTGGGTTTTCGGCCAGTTGCATTCCTTTAAAGCTTTCATAATTGGTAAAAAACACAAATCCCCGGTCATCAAACCCTTTCAGCAACACAATACGCGCAGCCGGTATGCCGTCTGCCGATGCCGTGGCCAGCGTCATGGCGTTTACCTCGTCAATTTCGCTTTGTATGGCTTCCTGCCACCAGGTATTGAACTGGACAATGGCATCAGGGGCCGCATCTTTCTCCGATAATGATTGTAGTTTATAATCTTTACGTATATCTGCAATGGTGGATGGCATAGGCTTTATTTAATGACACAAAGTTAATTGCATCTGAAATTAACCTCACTGATTTTGATCATAGAGTTGACAGGTTAACAAGTAGACCAGGAATTGAGTGAGGAATTTGAGGTTAGAAAGGAAAGTTGATAGCGTTGATAGGATTGATATAGTTCGAAAGATGAAATGAGTGGTAGACGAAAATAGTGAGAAATGTTCACCTATCGCGAGCCTTTCACGTTTGCCGTTTCACGTTTCACGATTGTCCTACTCCGGGGGCGCATCGCTGCTTTTGCCGCCGCTTTTGCCCTGTACCCGGGCGAGCATCACTTCTATTTCACTCATGCGCCGGAGTTGATTCTCGAGCTTTTTATTGTGTTCTGAGATCTGTTGCAGATCACGGTTCAGCTCTTCGAGGAAGGTGATCTTTTTTTGTAACTGCTGCCGCTGAAAATTCGATTCACGCAGCTTTTCTTCTGTATCGGCTAAAAGCCTGGATAGCCGCTGGTTCTCTTCCAGCAACTCGAGGTGTTTTTGTTTGTATTCGTCAAACTCCCTGATGAGTTTGAAGTGATTCTGTTGCAATTCTTCCCACTCATACTGGCGGCTGGGCGGGTTTGAGAGACTTTCTACCTTCGATAATTTTTCGCGGATGGCATTAAATTCCTCATAAGCCTTTTGCATCCGTTCTTCCATTTCTTCTGACAACAAATTGTGCTGTTCCAGTTCATGAATACGGGCGTCTTTATTGCTGAGCACCATGAGCATGTCATTTAACCGGTTATTCAGTTCTTCATTGGCTTTAATGGTGTCAATATGCTTGTATTCTGTTTGCTTTAACAGTTCAATCTGGTCGAGCAATAAAGTGATCTGCTGATTTTGTTCCCCCAGGGCATCCTGTGTTTTTTGCAAACGCACCAGGTATTCTTCACTCTGTTCTTCCTGTGAACCGGCATGTACAATAACAGGCTGTACTGGTGGCGTATCGTGCCGGCGTTTTAATTCTTTGTGCAGTTCTTCTACTTCTATTGTCAGTAATTCTTCGTTGTCTCGCACTGTATCGAGGTCACGGCGTAATTGCATTTGTATCTTTTCCTGCATTTCCATTTCCTCGTAATACTTCACGCGCCATTCATCGGTATTTTGAAAAGCAGCATCGGCAATAATGGGCGGTTCGGGCCTGGGAATGTTTATAGTCATGGTTCTGCGGCTCACCAGAAAGAAATGAATAAAGAAGCCCAATGCTACCCCGCCAAGCAGGAAGACAATAATTTCCATAACCCCAACATACATCTGGTACCCCAGTAAAACCAATAAACAGTTCATAACGGCTTCGGAATTAGAATAAACACCGCATCACAAAGGGTGATCTTCTTTCATACACAGCACTATTTTTTCATGGGATCTTAGACCAGGAGGTAATGAAAAAACCACCAGATTGGTGGTTTTTCTTATTGGAAATTTAATACGTTAATTCCATAAATGCAAAAAGGCCGGCTAATAAATTTAAGTTAATGTTTATCAGCTGCTTATGCTTTCACCAGCGTGCCTACTTTTTCGCCACAGGCCACCCGGCGCAGGTTTCCGGGTTTATTCATGTCAAACACAATGATGGGGAGTTTATTTTCCATACACAGTGTAAACGCCGTCATATCCATTACCCGCAGGTTTTTTGAAATACATTCCTGGAAGGTGATGGTCTCGAATTTTTTAGCAGTAGGATCTTTTTCAGGATCGGCGGTGTAAATACCATCAACACGGGTGCCTTTCAAGATCACATCGGCCTGTATTTCAATGGCACGCAATGAACCGGCTGTATCGGTAGTGAAGTAAGGGTTACCGGTTCCGGCGCCAAAGATCACCACTCTCCCTTTTTCAACGTGCCGGATAGCGCGGCGACGGATATAGGGTTCTGCGATCTGCTCCATTTTAATGGCGCTTTGTAAACGCGTAAAAACCCCAATTTTTTCAAGCATGGCCTGCATAGCCATTCCATTGATAACCGTGGCCAGCATGCCCATATAATCGCCGTGAGCGCGTTCAATGCCTGTTTCTGCCTCATTCATTCCCCGGTAAATGTTACCTCCGCCAATAACAACAGCTACCTGAACACCCAGCTCGGCCACCTCTTTTATATCGTGCGCGTACTGTGCCAGGATAGCGGGGTCCATTCCAAAACTCTTATCGCCCATTAACGATTCACCGGAAAGCTTTACTAAAATGCGCTTGTACTTTGGTAGCATGTATGAATGACCTTTTTATTTTTTGATTGTCAAATTCCAGTTTTAACCAACGCTAAACAAAAACTAAGAACCAAGAACAGCCAATTTAGTTCTCAAAGGGCTGTGCAAAGAAAGGATTTTTTATTAACGTTTTGCAGCTTTTATAAAATGTGTTGCCCACAATGGTATTTTAGGGCAAATAAAAAAGGGAACCCCTGTTACGGATGCTCCCTTTTATTATATTTTAATCTGAATTACCTTATCCTAAAGCTACACGCTTGAATTCGGTAACCTGTAAACCGCCGTCAACACTTTTCAGGTAGTCACCAACGGTTTTAGAATTATCTTTTACGAAAGCCTGGTTTACCAGGGTGCTTTCTTTGAAGAATGCGTTCAATTTACCTTCTGCGATCTTGTTGATCATATCATCAGGTTTACCGGCCATTTTAGGATCAGCTTTGATCTGCTCGGTAACGATGGCGCGCTCACGCTCAATTGTTGCAGGAGAAACTGAACTTGCATCAACAGCAACCGGGTTCATAGCAGCAATTTGCATAGCTACGTCTTTACCGGCTTCTGCAGCAGCTTTGGTCATACCCACCAATACGCCTATACGGTTAGCACCGTGGATGTATGAAGCTACGTAGTCAGCATCAACACGCTCAAATTTAGTGATACCGATCTTTTCACCGATGCTGGCCAGTTTATCGTTAACCAGGTCGGCAACTTTAGCGCCATTGATAGAAATTCCATTCAGCTCATCGAGGCTTTTTACATTGCCGGCAACAGCTGCATCTATAATGCTTTGTGCAAAAGCGATGAAATCAGAGTTTTTACCAACGAAGTCAGTTTCGCAGCTCAGGCAGATAGCGATACCGGTTTTATTATCGGCTGTTGTTTTAGCCAGCACCACACCTTCTTTTGCCTCACGATCGCCACGCAGTGCGGCCACCTTGGCGCCTTTTTTACGAAGCCAGTCAATAGCAGCTTCGAAATCGCCATTGGTTTCTGTCAATGCTTTGCGGCAATCCATCATGCCTGCACCGGTCATTTGGCGAAGCTTGTTAATATCAGCGGCAGTAATAGCAACTCCTGACATATAAAATAGATAATTTAAATATTATGAAAATTTGAAAATGATCCCCACAAATAACCTGAATTAA
>JAJKIL010000480.1 GCA_021154515.1 Niastella sp.
AACGCCTGCCGGCCCGTAGGGTTTAAAGATTGAGTTATGCTACATCCACTATACAGCCCCGATGGTAACCGTCGGGGCTTTTATATACCCAATAATTTATATTCATATTTTTGATAATCTTAACCGGGTACAGTACATTTGCCCTGCTCTGAAAGTGTCTCCTCTGAATTTACTACCTAAGCAGTTATGCTTCTATCCTACATCTAACCTGGTTAAGTGTATTGCTCATTTGTGTGCGTACAAAAGAACCCCGTAAATATCTGCACCCTATAAACGCTGTTTTGCCTCGTTTTACTACATAACCTGATTTTGTTTAATCCATTATTCTGGTCAAAAGCTACCGATGTTTGATCTGTACGCTGTTGTAAGCTATTCCTATACACATTGACAACTTAAAAACAAATTGTTATGAAGAGAATGCTACAAACAGGCGCATTATTACTGTTATGTGCAACATGGACCAGTATATTACAGGCTCAGTTGGAAGAAGATTTTACGCCCCATCCACCAAACTGGATATTGGCCAATGGGTATAGTTATCACACCATAAATGGCAATGATGTTATCCTTTCCTCCAACGGCAACAGTCCAGGAACAATTGGAACGCCCATTGTGATGAAATCGGCGAGTACCAATACGGTAAATTTTTGTGCAAGTATATTTGGGTATACGCCGCAGGATGCGCTTACTGCTTTGCCCTGCGCCGCCACCTACGACCTGTATTTCACCAACACCACCGTAAACAATGGCAACGACCTTGATGAAACAGATCCCACCAAAGTGTATGGCACCGTTAAAGGATTACCGGTACCGGCCAGCGGGGGAAAGGTTTGTAACTCGTTCACCTTTCCGGCTGCTGTTACGGTTACGCAGTTCCGGGTGTTCCTGGTAATACATGAAGGTTGCAATATGGGCAGCACCCGCTTTGCCTTTGATGATTTTGTTATTTCAGGGTTAACGGAAGTGTGTACAGGAACTGACTGTCCGCCGGTAGCATTGCCCGATGTGTTTTTGGTAGGGCCACCGGTGTTATCAGCCAATGTTGTTTTATATGGACCAAATGCCGCTTACCCGGCTCCTCCTGCAGGGTACCTGGTATCACAAGGCGGTTTGGATAACGATCCCAATGATCCGTATTCTGCTTTAACCTGGACCCTGCAAACACCACCGGACCCTGCTACCGGCAGTGTTACCATGAATCCGGGCGGACAGGGAACTGCTACAGTTACCCGTGCCAACAATACGATCACCCAGGTAAATTTCATTTATCAACTTTGTGATCCCAATGGTAATTGTGATACGGCTGCTGTAACCGTTACTTTCCCTGCAGGCGGTGCGTTACCGGTATCCATCCTGAGCTTTAAAGGCAATCGCAATGGCAATAACGTTACCTTGAAATGGGTTACCACCAACGAGAACGACAATGCAGGGTTTGAAGTACAACGGATCGTAAATGGCCAATATAAGACCGTAGGCTATGTGGGCAGCAAAAGCGGTTCAAGCGATTTTCAGGTCAGCTACCAGTTTGATGAAATAAATTTTGTGAATGCCGTAAGCTGGTACCGACTGATACAGGTGAACCAGGATGGCAGCAGGAAAATATTGCCCTCGCTGGCCATACGTGGATTGGATGAATTGAGGAAGATGCTGATCTATCCTAACCCGGGTATTGCGGTAAATGTATTATTCGGCAGTTCGTCAGTACGCGATATCTCCATCGTAGATGTGAGTGGCAAGCTGTTGAAACGCTGGAATAATTATAGTGACGATAACATTACCATCAGCGGGTTGCAACCCGGGATGTATATGATGCGGGTAATTGACAGGAGAACCAATGCTCAGGAAGTTTCGAAGATATTGATTAACAGATAGCCTTTACCTTTAATAACAATCAACGCCTTCTTCCCTGGCCTGGCCCGGGAGGAAGGCTTTTGTTTTTCTATATTTATTGTTGACTTGTTTTAAGTCAATTAAGTATTCCTACACTTGCAAATATGATGATCGCCTGTTACTTTTGATCTTTAGGGCTAGTATCATATCCAATCTTTCGTAAAACCTCACGCAAGTAAAATTGATTGTTCCCCAGGTAAATTTATTTCCAGTTATTCTCTGAACAAGCTGTATTAACCTCTATTACCGTAAAAGGAATGTTATGCTCCCACACACCATCGGGCGCATATCCCCGCCGGCTATTGTCGTTAAGACAGTTCACTACCACATTAATCAGTAATACATCTTAAAGAAATTATTTACTCCGTTATGGCGGCGTACAGGATACTATTGCTCTATACCCTATTAAAATAGTAAAAGCCAATATACCGAGGCGAACCACCCTGATATTTCCTAACCACAAAATTATTTTTATGAAACGGTATTTACTATTTGCATTATTCATTGCAGCAACGATTGCTGCACATGCACAACTGGAAGAAGATTTTAGTCCTAACCCTACCGGTTGGACGTTATCATCAGGCGCCGGCTTTGGTACTGTTGGTAGTGGTAACAGTGTGATTACCACGCCCGGTGTAGGTGGCAATAACCCGGCGAGTATTGGTACACCGGCGGTGAACAAGACCTCGAATACGGTAAAGGTTTGTTTCGATATCTGGGCTTATACATCTAACCTCAATACCCAGATAGCTTTTCCCTGCGCTACTTATGCCGATATTCTATTTGTAAAATCATCAGTTACTACTGCAAATGATGCGCAAGTGGCTGCCAATATTTATGCCCGTCAGGATAACTATTTATTGCCTACCAATGGCGGCACTACCTGTTTTACATTTACTTTTCCTGCAGCTGTAACTGCATCTGATTTCAAAGTGTTTATTTCCTTTCATGCAGGCTGTACACAGAGCGGTACCAAGTATATACTTGATAATGTTACTATCAGCGGAGTATCACTTATCTGCGGCGGAACGAACTGTGCGCCCGTAGCCCTGAATGATATCTTTAACCGGGTGAGCAGCACAGAAACCACGTTCAACGGGGCTTTATATGGGTCCAACTTAAATTATCCCGGCGGTTTTACCGTAGATGCCACCGGTACAGACAATGACCAGAACGATTTGTATCCCCATTTACAATGGTCAAGGTTAACACAACCGGTTAATGGCTCTATTACAGTAAACAGTGATGGAACCATTACAGTTACCCGAAACTCAACATCCGTTACCCAGTTAACATTTACCTATCGGTTAACCGATGACGGTCCGGATAATGATTTTTCCACCACCGCCGATAACATGACGGATGATGCTACGGTGACCATCAACTGGCCGCCGGCAGGTTCACTCCCCGTAACGCTGGTGAATTTTAACGGCAGCCGCAATGGATCAACTGTAACCCTGACTTGGACCACTGACATTGAAAGCGAAAATACCGGTTTCGACATCCAACGAAGCAATGGCAATGGCGTTTTTGAAACAATAGGCTTTGTAGCCACTAAAGCGCCGGGAGGCATCAGCTCCATGCCCATCAATTATCAATACAGGGAAACGAATACAGCCACAGGCAATACCTATTACCGCCTGTCACAGGTAGATAAAGACGGTACCCGTACCGTATCAACTATTAAAGGGATCCGTGGAATGCAGGACAATGCAAGAATGACGGTATATCCCAATCCGGCCCAATCAGGCAACATGAATGTATTGTTCGGTAGCAGTGCTGTTCGCAACATTGTGATCACCGACCTGAATGGAAAAACATTAAAACAGTGGAACGATTATCATGATGATAATATGGTGATAACCGGACTGCGTTCAGGCGTGTATATTCTTATTGCAACCAATAAAGGAACCAGCGAAAAGCTGATGCAAAAGCTTGTGGTTTTATAGGTATATATTAGGAATGGAGAGGCCCCGGCAACGGGGTCTCTTTTTGGTTTTAATAACTTTTACTTACAAACGCCGCAGGAGCCGCCGTTTCTGGCGCAATGGGCGCACCTGCTGCAGTTTTTGCAGGCCGTGCAGTACCTGGACCCTTTGCAGGTTCCATGATGTTTATTATTGCTGTAAGCGTAACCGGTAAAAGCAGTACCAATGGCGGTAATGGCCACCAGGGCGGAAATGGCAAGCATTCGTTTCATAAAGGGTTGAATTAAGGAAGCAATACTAAAAATTATTTGCCAGCCTGCCTATTGACGAAGGACAAGTTCGGAGGATCGCGGTGTGTTACAGGTGGTTGTGAAGGAGGGGTGGGGGATTTGTTGATGGAGGTCAAGATAAAATACAAAAAGCCGGTTTGCACCGGCTTTCAAAAAATTATTCAGACTTATATACCTGTTGCAAGTACTATCCCCAATCATACTCCTCATCATTCTTAACCGGCACACCCAGTTCAATATCGGTTACCTCATCGTATTCGGCATTTAAAACCAGCCAGTATTCTTCGCTGATATAGGTGGTAAAGGAGTTGTAATCTTCTTCCTGCCAGTCATTGATCTCCGATCCAAAGACCTCTTTTACTACTGTATCTGCGGGGGCCTGAATGATCGGCTTTCCTTTGTAGGTGAGCTTGGGGTTGGCGCACCGGATATAACCCAGTTTACCTTCATGCTCCTGGTAAAACGAAAACTTGATCTTGCTTTTGTTATACTGATAAATTAATTCATTCTCATCATCTTCATCTTCGTATATTTTATCGGGTTTGCCGAGTTTGGCTGTTATGTCAGCTTCTTTCATGCCGAAGGTAAAATCTCCAATTCCTTTTTTAAGCCTAATGTCCATATGATAACAGTTTTATTAAGTTTCTTTATTCGCTTTTATATATTCCAATAGCTCATGAACGAACGGTATCTGTCCCGGAATTAGTTTAAGCAAGGTAGTAGCCTGGTCAAACCACTCAAATTTATCCAATTCAGGAAACTCCACCATTTTGCCCGACCGGGGTGGCCATTCCAGCGTGAAAGTATTGCTTTTTATGTTGTCGGTGGCAAAGTTCTGTTCAACGGCCCACACGTGTACCAGTTTGCCGCTTTTTTGTTTTACGGATGTGAGGGGGATAAACGGGCCGGTGATATCGATATTTGTTTCTTCTTTAAACTCCCTTATAGCGGCGCGCAGGGATTCTTCTCCTTCGTCCATTTCGCCTTTTACAATGCTCCAGAAGCCAACGTCTTTATTGCGGTAATAAGGTCCGCCGGGATGGCCAATGAAAAAGAATGGCTTCCCCTTTACCAGCTTGTAGGGTAATATACCGGCACTTTGCTTCATGCCAGTAAGGTAAGCCTAAAACGGAAGAACCCCATTCTTATTCAGAACGGGGTCCTTGCTTGTCATGTCAGTATACCTTCTTGATGAACTTTCTGTTTTTCTCCCCCTCCTTCCGGAGGGGGCCGGGGGGAGGCTAGCGCAAGAACAGCATCTCACGGTATTTTGGTAACAGCCAGTACTCATCGCCTACCAGCAATTCCAGCTTGTCGGCGTGGTAACGGATCTGATCAAAATACGCTCCTTTGATAGTATCGCAATAAGCGATGGCTTTGTCGCGGGTGTTAGAGATAACGTTCGCCTTTTTACGGGCTTCGATCATCTTTTCAACCAGTTCAGCCATTTTGTTTACATGCTCAGAAACTTTGGTCAGGATCTGTTTCTGGTTAGCATAGCTGTCTTCTTTCAAACCGATCTCTTTCAAACCTTTGATGTTTGCGATCAGTTCGTTCTGATATTTAATAGCAGCCGGTAAGATGTGGCTGGTAGCCAGCTCACCCATTATACGGGCTTCAATTTGTACTTTCTTGAGGTATTTTTCCAGCTCGATCTCATGACGGGCTTCCAGCTCAACGTGTGTTAATACGTTGTTGCTTTCGAACAGGTGCTTGGCTTTTTCGGTAACCATCGCATCCAGCGCTTTTGGCGTAGTGCGTACGTTAGGTAAACCGCGTTTTTCAGCTTCCTGGTGCCATTCTTCGCTGTAACCGTCGCCTTCAAACAATACTTTTTCGCTGGCTACGATGTACTCGCGAATAACGTGCATGATAGCGATCTCTTTTTTCTCGCCTTTTTCAATTAAGGTATCTACGTCTTTTTTGAATTTCTTCAGCGTTTCAGCCATGATCGCGTTCAGGGTGGTCATGGGGTTGGCGCAGTTTGCAGTAGAACCTACAGCGCGGAACTCGAATTTGTTACCGGTGAACGCGAACGGTGAAGTACGGTTACGGTCGGTGTTATCGAGCAACAGCTCAGGAATGCTTCTGTGCAGGTCTAACTTTAAGATAGCCTCATCCTGCTCGTCGAATTTACCACCAACTCTTTCTTTAACATCGTTCAGTACTTTGTACAGGTACTGGCCAATGAATACAGAGATGATCGCCGGAGGAGCTTCGTTTGCACCCAGGCGGTGATCGTTTCCGGCAGATGCGATAGAAGCACGCATTAAGTCAGAA
>JAJKIL010000481.1 GCA_021154515.1 Niastella sp.
AACAGGGCAATGGTTCAGATGCCTACAAGTCGTATACTGTAGCATTGGATAAAGATGGTAAGCACGCTGCGGCCCTTTACCGCATGGGAAAGATATTTGTTTCCCAGAAGAACCCTGAAATGTATTTGAAGTATTTTAACCAGGCGCTGGAAGCAGACAGCAATTATGCGCCTGCTGTGTACGAATTGTACTATCACTATTATTTCACTGAGCCACAAAAGGCCATGGCATATTTTAAACAGTATGTTGCCAAAAGCGATCCCAATAAAACCAATGACGTGCTGTACACCGATCTGTTGTACCTGAATAAACAATACCAGGACGCCATTACCAATGCGCAACAACTGCTTGGACATAATAACAATGCCGATTCAATGCCGCGCCTGTATAAGTTGATGGCCTATAGTTACCTGGGGTTGAAAGACTCCGCCAATGCCATGACCAGCATGAACCGGTATTTCTCGAAAGAAGTGGATAGCAACATGGTGGCAAAGGATTATGAAGTAATGGCCGACCTGTATGCCAGTGTAGCCGGCAAAGAAGATTCAGCCATTGCCTACTATCTGAAAACGGTGGAGATGGCGAAAGACCAGGCTGAGAAATTCCATTTTTATAAGAAGCTGTCTGATCTGTATAAAGACCAGAAAGATTATGTAAACCAGGGTAAATGGTTGGGCATGTATTATACCGACAACCCCAAAGCAACCAATATCGATCTGTTCAACTGGGGCATTGCCAATTTCAAGGCAGAAGCATATGACCAGGCCGATACGGTGTTTGGGACCTACATTCAAAAATATCCCGACCAGGCTTTTGGTTATTACTGGCGTGCCCGCGTGAATTCATTGAGTGATTCAACCATGCAAAAGGGATCTGCTATTCCCTGGTATAACAAATTGATCTCCATGATTGAAACAGACGCCACCAATAAAACCAACAAGAAATGGTTGGTGGAAGCCTATGGTTACCTGGCTGCTTATCAAACCAACCAGGTAAAAGATTATAGATCGGCAACAGAAAATTTGAAAAAGATACTGGCCATAGATCCGGGAAATAAGGATGCACAACAATACATCACTGTTCTCGGGAAAAAGATCTCAGCTGATAATAATAACAGCACTACAGGAACCAACAAATAGGACGGGAATGATTTTGTTTCTCCTGTTGTAAACGCTCTTTTTCTACAGGTCATAGGTGAGTGGCTCTTTATCGGGTGGCTCACCATTTTTATTGTAAACAGGCGGTTGGAGCTTTCAGCGCATTTGTCGCATTTATACAAAATTTGATTTAGATTATTTTTTCCAACGCAATGTTGGATGGAATGCTTGCTCAATCGTCATTTACTTGAAGAATTGCAACGTGTTGCTAAGATCCTTAACAAAAACACTTAAAACTTTTCAGGACTACATAACAATAATTTTTTATTTCAATAATTATTCTAAATTTGAATCCACAAATACATTAACCCCACTTTTCTGTTTCTGTTTAAACCTGCTTTCCTTCAACCAATCATTTCAACCAGCCGTACTTACGTTCAGATTCCCCCCCGATCAATACAACATTTAAAAGTTATTAATTAGCCCCGCCCTAATTCGTATATCCTGTACGTTTATTTGCTGCAAATGAATTTGCGGCCTCACCTTATCTGCCCTTACATTATCAAGTTTAACCAATTTGTGAATGATGGTACACACATTTACAGGTGTGAACCAGGTAATATTATTTTATATAAGGTATATACCTATGAGAACGCCATATATAATAGTAGTAGCAATGTGCATCCTGGTTAAGGTCAGCTTTATAATCTGTTTATCCCTGATCCGTAGTCATTCCAATTATATGGCTGCGTGAATAAACCACAGCTGAACTTATTATATGAAAAACCAGACCCCGTCGGTTCCGTCGGGGTTTTATTTTTAAAGTTGGTAGTGTGGAATGTAATTGAGGCAGGAGCGTTTACAGAACGTGTAAGTGGAAGTTCTTATCGATGGCGAGTGTTGCAAATTTTGCGGGAATTTGCGTTTTGACGGGCTAAATGGGCTCAAAATCCTTGCTGGATTCTGAAATATTTGGCTAATTGTGCAAATAATTTGCAATTATTTTTTGCAGATTTGGAGGATAGGGCTAAATTAGTGGAAGTAATTCTAAGTAGGTCTTTCACCATCACTAACACTTAAAAAGGGGATTGCACATGATAACTGAACGCAGAAATGCATTGAAAAAACTGTTTGCTTCCGTTGCCGGAACAATAGGATTGGGACTATTCGCTAAGGCTGAAACTACTTCCGGCAAAACCAATGAAAAAGAAGTGTTTAATGTAGTAACTGATGACCAGGATGTGCCGCTTTTCTCCGGCGCCACTAAATTCAATGGAATGATTTTCATCGCAGGTAAAGGCGCCCATTTTGCCGGCGATATTAAATCACACACTGATCATGTATTGAAAGAACTGGAAAAAGAATTACAGGCAGCCGGTTCCTCCATGGAAAAAGTGTTGAAAGTGAATGTATATCTCGACGATATCAAGGATTACAAGGACATGAACGAAGTATATAAAGGCCGCTTTGGAAAAAATCCCCCGGTTCGTACTACCGTGGCCGTTGCCAAAGGCGGTGTGCCTGGTGATTCTTTAGTTGAAATGGATTGCATTGCCTATGTATAACCCGTAGTAATTTAGGTTAAGGTTCGATTATTTTACCGCAGTGTCGCAGTTCTTATTCTCTTATCGCTTCGTCACTGCGGTTCTCAATGCGCTCATCTTTGCTGGCCCGTTTTACCATTGCCCTTTCAGAACATATGTACTGACCCAATCAAACAGATTCCATAACAATCGCTCCGTCCGATCCGATTCACGGGCGGGCAGTAACCACAAATTAACTGTATGCAACGGAGAGAATTGCTCAAATTATTTGCACTGGTCCCTTATGCCGGCAGCGCCTCCCTTATTCCCTGGGCCAGTGCCTCCGCCGCACCCCCAAAGGCTGAAAAACATGATCTTTTTAAAGAACTGGGTGTTCGCACCTTTATCAATGCAGCTGGTACCTTCACGGCCATGACTGGTTCATTAATGCACGATTATGTATTGGAAGCTATACAAAGCGCTGCCTCCGAATTTTGCATGCTCGATGAAGTGCAGGATAAAGTAGGAGAGAAGATCGCCGCATTGGTACATTCCGAAGCAGCCGTGGTTACTTCGGGCGCCTTCTCGGGCATGACCCTCGGCCTGGCTGGTATTTTAACCGGGATGGACCAACATAAAGTAGAACAATTGCCGCACCTGGATGGTACAGGCATGAAGTCGGAAGTGATTATTCAAAAAGCGCACGAAATTGTATACAACCACGCCTTAAAGAATACGGGCTGTAAATTAATTTATGTAGAAACCGCAGCAGAAGTTGAGCAGGCCATTAACGAGCGGACAGCCTTGTTACACTTTTTAAATATAGAAGCTGATAAGGGAAATATAAAACATGAAGAATGGGTGGCCCTGGGCAAAAAACACAATATCCCTACCTCTATTGATATTGCCGCCGATGTACCACCGGTATCAAACCTGTGGAAGTTCAATGATATGGGGTTCAGTTTCGTGGTGATCTCAGGTGGCAAAGCGATACGCGGTCCGCAAAGCGCCGGGTTGTTGATGGGGAAGAAGGAGATCATTGCAGCCGCCCGCCTGCACATGCCGCCCCGGGGTTTTAATATTGGCCGGGGCTTTAAAGTAAATAAAGAAGAAGTGCTGGGCATGTATGTAGCCATTGATAAATACATTAAAGACGATCATGATAAAGAATGGAAAGCGTGGGAAGCTGCCACTGCGGTAATTGACAATGCTGCCAAAACTGTAAGCGGCGTAACTACCAGTATCACCGTACCGGCACTGGGAAATATAACGCCCACTTTACAGATAGCATGGGATGCAGGCAAAGTAAAGTTGTCGGGGAAAGACCTGCAGGAAAAATTACGCAGTGGCGCTCCTTCTATCGAGATCGGTGGAATAAAAGACAATAGCATCACCGTGACCGTTTGGATGTTGAAACCCGGCCAGGAAAAAATTGTGGCCGGCAGGATCAAAGAAGAATTGATGAAGGCAGTTGGTTAAAGATATCTCAGGAAAGGCGATGATTGACAACCCGGCTCACCCCTGTTGTGGTACCTTCACAGGGGCGCTGGGCTATTATTAACTGATAGCCGCCTTCAGTAGTGGTGTGCTTACCAAACCCAAACCAATGGTGAAACCGAGTATTTTATGGTTGATCTTAACAATTGCATGGCATATATCTACTGCGCAGAACTATGCTATAGTTATAAAAGGCGGGCATGTAATTGATGCGAAGAATAATATTAATGAGGTGATGGATATTGCCGTGAACGATGGCAAAATTGTGAAGGTGGCAAAAAGCATTGATGAGTCGAAGGCCACGCAGGTTGTTAATGCTAAAGGATTGTATGTAACACCAGGACTCATAGATGCGCATGTGCATGTTTTTTATGGAACCGATCCGGATCGCGCATATAGCAATGGCCCCCTGGCCGTAATACCCGATGCCTTTACTTTCAAAAATGGCGTTACTACAGTGGTAGATGCCGGCAGTTCCGGCTGGCGCAATTTTCCCCTCTTTAAAAAACAGGTGATCGATCTGTCACAAACCCGGGTGCTTGCCTTTTTAAATATAGTTGGCGAAGGCATGCGGGGTGGCGTATACGAACAGGATACCAAAGACATGGACGGCAAACTCACCGGCATGACGGCCCGGCGTTTTCACGATTATATAATAGGGATTAAAGTAGCGCATTATGTAGGCAGTGAATGGACGCCGGTTGATGAAGCCGTTAAAGCGGGCACTATGGCCAATACACCGGTGATGATCGATTTTGGCGGCAGCGATCCGCCCTTGTCTATTGAAGAGTTGTTTATGAAACACCTGCGGCCAGGCGATATTTTTACGCATTGCTTTGGCCAGTTGCGCGACCGTGAGCCCATTGTTGATGTAAACACCCAAAAAGTAAAACCCTTTGTACTGGAAGCAAGAAAGAAAGGGATTGCATTTGATGTAGGGTATGGCTCCATCAGTTTTGCATTTTCACAGGCAATACCTGCTATTAAAAATGGGTTCAACCCCAACTCCATCAGCACCGATATTCATAGCAATAGCATGAATGCAGCTATGAAAGACCTGTTGAACGTGATGTCGAAACTTATGAGCGTAGGCATGAACCTGCAAAGTGTGATCCAAGCCGCTACCTGGAACCCGGCGCAGGAAATAAAACATGAAGAGCTGGGGCATTTATCCGAAGGCGCCATTGCCGACATTGCCATCCTGGGTATTCGTACGGGTAAGTTCGGCTTTTTCGATTATACAGGCTATAAAGTAGACGGCACGCAAAAGCTGGAATGTGAAATGACCATCAAGGGCGGAAAAATTGTATACGACCTCGATGGGATTGCAACGCCTATAACAATCATTAAACCAGGTGCCGGCGGACATTAAAATAGTATCATGAAAGGGATTTTTATTATAACGATTGTTTGGTTGGTAGGTCTGTTTACAATGAAAGTGCAGGCGCAAACCATTCCGCGCGATGAACTGATATTTTTAACCGCCGAATGGAAAGGGGAGCGATTCGCCGATGGCCGTCCGAAGCTGCCGGATGACCTTATTCGCCGTGCCCGCAGTATTGCTATTGAAGATGCCTGGACGATCCTGAACAATGAAGGCTATACCTGTCAATATGAAGGAAACTGGAAAACGGTGAACACCGATACGCCGGTGGTTGGCCGGGCTTTAACAGCCTGCTTTATGCCCAGCCGTCCGGATGTAGAAAAGAATATAAAAGAACGGGGGAAGAAGGATGGCCGCGTGGGTAATACCAATTCCTGGCCTATCGATATGCTTACGAAAGGCGATGTATATGTAGCTGATGGCTTTGGGAAAATTTCAGGCGGCACGCTGATCGGGAGTAATTTGGGCAATGCCATTTACAGCAAATCGGGCAATGGTGTCGTTTTTGACGCGGCCGCCCGCGACCTGGAAGGACTGTCAGAAATAAAAGGCTTCAACGCGTATGTTCGTGACTGGGACCCTTCGTACCTGAAAGAGGAAGTATTGATGGGATTGAACACGCCTGTTCGCATTGGGCACGCCATGGTAATGCCCGGCGACCTGGTGATTGCCAAAAAGGGCGGGGTGCTTTTCATTACGGCCCACCTGGCCGAAACGGTGATCGTAACTGCGGAGTTTATCATCCTGAAAGACAAATTTGGCATCAGCATGTTAAAGGCCGGCAAATACACCCCGGGGCAAATTGATAATCAGTGGACCGATAAAATAAAACAGGATTTCCTGGACTGGTTACAAAAGAATCCCAACGAGATCCCCATGACCCGCGCCCAGCTGGATGAATACATGAAAAAGAGAACATGGTAATTTAATGAGCCAATGTTTATGCCTTGGCCTTGAAGCTTGTTTCCTGTGCCTTGCACATGCAACCAATGACTTTCAAAAAACATCTTTCACCATTGAAAATTACCTTTTGACCACCCACATTTCAGTACGAACCATGACAAAGATTGCCTTGCCAATCGCTGCTATATGTTTAATAGCCTTTATTGTTTTCAGTGTAATTGATAGCACCGCATTTGCAGGCCCCTGGCTGATCGCATTTTTTCTAAGTTTATCCATTGGTTTCAGGGCATACGCCGCATTGGAAGGATTCTCTTTCACCCTGCTGATCTTTGCAGCAGTCACCACAGCACTATATTATCCGCAATACTTTTCAACCTGGCACGGGGTAAAGCTCGCCTCGTTTTTTACGCCTTTATTACAGATCATCATGTTTGGGATGGGCACCGAAATGGGAATTAAAGATTTTGCCGGCGTAATAAAAATGCCCAAAGCCGTGTTGATTGGGTTGTTCGGGCACTTCACCTTTATGCCGCTGGCCGGTTATACGCTGGCCCGCCTGTTTAATTTTCCGCCTGAAATTGCAGCCGGCGTGGTATTGATCGGCAGTATGCCCTGTGGCATGGCCTCCAATGTAATGTCGTACCTGGCCAATGCCAATTTAGCGCTGTCGGTTACCCTAACGGCCATTGCTACCCTGTTATCTCCTTTTTTAACACCCTTGTTGATGAAAGTGCTGGGCGGACAATTCATTAAAGTAGATGCCCTGGCTATGATGTGGGAGATCATCAAGATCGTGGTAATACCCATTGGGGCCGGTTTACTATTCAACCGTTTTTTTAAAGGAAAGGTCAGCTGGCTCGATAAGATCATGCCGCTGATCTCAATGTTCGGCATTGCCTTTATTATTGTGATCATAGTGGCGGCTGGCAGGGATAACCTGATCGTGATCGGGCCTGCATTAATTGTCTGCGCCCTTATTCATAATACTACCGGTTATTTGTTTGGTTTCTGGATAGGAAAATTATTTCGCCTGCCTGAACGCGATGCGCGCACGATCGCTATTGAAGTGGGTATGCAAAACGGTGGACTGGCATCCGGCCTTGCGAAGGCAATGGGAAAGGCAGCTACCTTAGGATTGGCGCCCGCCATCTTTGGTCCGTTAATGAATATTACCGGTTCTATCTTAGCATCTTACTGGCACAGGAATCCTCCACCAGTTGAAAAGGAGAATGCGATGATCAGCCGTCCGGGTAACGAGGTAACGGGTTTGAAAGTGGATGAGTTGACAAGTTAACAAGTTGACCAGTTGACGAGGAAGAAAGAGCTGTAGAGTTTCAAGTAAGAAGTTGACAGGCTTGCGCGAGGATGTGTTTCTCCCTCCTGACTTGTCGGGAGGGTGTGGGGCCAAAGACTTTGAACCTAAAACTAATAAACTAACCAACTTTTTGAGAAGCATACTTCTCCCTATTCTTCAAAATAGTCTCCATATGCTGCTCCGCCCACAGCGCCAACTGTTCAATATGCGGTAACAAACTTCTGCCCAGATCAGTCAGTTCATATTCTACGCGCGGCGGGATCTCGGGATATAAAGTACGCGTGATGAGCCCATCGGCTTCCAGGGATCGTAAGGTTACCGTTAACATTTTCTGCGAAATATCGCCTATCTGCTGGTTCAACTCATTAAACCGCTGCTTTCCAACATGCCCCAGGGTGGAAATAATCAGGATACTCCACTTGTCACCGAAGCGGTCCAGGACCTGGCGGATCGAACAATTCAAATGTTCTGGTTTTTTTTCACTACAATTTTTCATGTGTAAACATTGATAATCAGTATCACTTCCCTCCATGTAAGTTACTTTCATACAGGTAACTACTTTGTTGGTATTAACTTACTTCTTAGCTTTGACTCTCTAAAAGAGAGTAACTCTTTAAGGATGCAAGTTAAAATAAAAAACTAAGTATCACAAGTTCTGACAAAATTGACCCAACCAAATTTTTTTTAAGTAGCTAATAGCAAGCTACTTATGTCAATGTGTAGAACGCAGGGTACTGAAAAGGAAATAAATTATGAAAGTAGAGATCTGGTCAGATGTGATGTGTCCGTTCTGCTATATCGGCAAACGGCGATTTGAAAATGCGTTGCAGGAGCTGCCTTTTAAAGACGAAATAGAGATTGAATGGAAAAGTTTTCAGCTCAACCCCGATCTGCAATACCAGCCCGGCCGGAACATCCACCAATACCTGGCTGAGCACAAGGGCTTTTCGATTGAAAAGGCCAAAGAGATGAATAATTATGTAACCGACATGGCGGCCCAGGAAGGGTTGACGTACGATTTTGAAAAAGCCGTAGTGGCCAATTCATTCGATGCGCACCGCTTTGCGCACCTGGCTAAAAAACAGGGCAAAGGCGATGCGGCCGAAGAAAGCCTGTTCAAAGCCTATTTTAGTGAAGGCAAAAATATTTCAGACTACGACACGCTGGTACAATTAGGAATAGATATCGGTTTGGATGGCGCTGCGGTGAAACAGGCGCTGGAGAACGAGGACTATACGAAGGAAGTATACAAGGACATTGCGGAAGCCGACGCAATTGGCGTTCGTGGCGTGCCGTTTTTTGTAATTGACCGCAAATATGCCGTATCGGGCGCACAGGCTAAAGACGTGTTCGCACAAGCGCTTGAGCGTTCTTATTCGGAATGGAAAAAAGAAAATACAAAATTCACCACCATCGAAGGACAAGTTTGTTCTCCAGATGGCGATTGCAAATAAGGATATACTTATATTTGCGCCTCCATAAACGCTTATTATAAGCGATTGCCCCTCACATTTAGCCATATGTAATTTTTCCAAATGAAAAATTTGGAAAGGTTATCGGAAAAATATTATCAATACATTAAATATTCAAACAATAGAAACATGAAAAAAGCAACCATCATCGCAGCATTATTGATTTCATCTGCAGCAACAACGTTTGCACAAACCTGGAATGTTGACAAAGCGCATTCAAGAATTGGTTTTAACGTAACTCACCTGTCAGTAGCTGATCTGGGTGGAACCTTCAACAGCATCGATGCCAAGATCACTTCAGCAAAACCTGATTTTTCCGATGCAGCGGTTGAATTTTCAGCCGATATCAACAGCATCAATACCGATAACGAGCAACGCGACAAACACCTGCAAACCGCTGATTTTTTCGACGCTGAAAAATTCCCCAAGCTGACTTTCAAAAGCACTTCATGGAAAAAAGTGGCCGACAAAAAATACAAAGTAGCCGGTGATCTTACCCTGCATGGTGTTACAAAACCAGTTGTACTGGATGTAGTATTTAACGGAACATCTACCAACCCAATGAGCAAGAAAACCATTGCTGGTTTCAACATCACTGGTAAAGTTAAACGTTCTGAATTTGGTGTAGCTCCTTCAATGCCTGCTGCTATGCTGAGCGATGAAGTAACTTTACTGGCAAGCACTGAATTTGCAAAAGACTAATTAGTTGTAATAAGATTTAGAATATGAAGAAGCTGATCTTTTCTATGGCAACACTGCTGGTAATTACAGCAGTGTTCGCTTTCAGCGTAGCTCAAAAATGGGCTATTACTGATAAATACAGTATCAAATTTTCGAGCAGCGAAGTAGCCGGTATCTTTAAGACCTTTTCCGGCAGCATCGATTTTGATGAACAAAATCCCGCCAGTTCAAAATTTGACGTATCAATTGATGTAAACTCTATTAATACAGGTAACGGGTTACAAAACAAACACGCCAAAAGCGATGAATGGTTTGATGCCGCTAAATACCCTGCCATCAAATACACATCTAAAAAGATTGTAAAAGCAGGCGCAGCTTACCAGGTAACTGGCGATCTGACAATAAAAGGCGTAACAAAAGAATACACCATACCCTTTACCTTTAAAAAGGCCGGCGCCGGCGCCACCTTCAATGGCAGCTTTACCGTAAACCGCTCCGATTTCAAGATCGGTAAACCCGGTGGCGAAGTGGGGGAACAGATAAAAATTGACGTAGCTGTGCCGGTTACCAAGGGCTAATAAACCACAAATAGTATGTTTAAAAGATTATTATTACTGGGGTTGATTTCGGGCGTACTGGCCGCAGTGGCATCGTTGATCTATCAAAAGGTTTATTTTAAAACAAATGAGATCGATTTTTCAGGGACCATAAAACCTGTTACCGTTTTTCTTATTTGTATACTGGCAGGCTTACTGGCGTCAGTCGGTTATGGATTAATAACCAAATGGCTGCCCCGTTATGGTGAGATCATCTTTAACCTGGTGTTCACGATCGTGAGCTTTGCGACCATTCTGGGGCCTATCGCCTATAAATTTCCACTTGAATTTGAAAGTCCGGAATTTTTCCCGGGGTTGGCCATACCCATGCACTTCTTTCCCGCATTGGGATGGTATACGTTGAAACCCCTGTTTATAAAGAAATAAAAGGCAAAGCTCAAACGGGCTGTTGATGTGAGCTTGCGTGCAAAATGGGATAACATTACAGATAAATACTGCTCAGAGCGTCCGCCAGCTGGCGAACGCTTTTTTTGTGCCCGGCCGCCCCCGGTGCATAACGAAATGATAAAGCCCCTACCTTTGGCTATACAGACATAATTCTCAATAGCTGTACAAATAGCTTTAGCTGATTATATTTGTTAAATACTTGATAGACTGTAAAAGAATTCCTCATATGAATTATTATACGTTACTGGATGAAATTAAGCAATACGTAACCAACTACTTCCATACCCATGCAGATGATAAATTAATTTATCATAACCTGGCACATACCGAAAATGTAGTGAATGCAGCTATTGAGATCGCCAATCACTACCGCCTGAGCGACCTGGACTACTTTGTAGTGGTAACGGCCGCCTGGTTCCACGACATCGGGTATTATACCGATCCCTCCAGGCATGAGGAAAAGGGCGCGGAAGAAGCAGCGGCTTTTTTGAAAAGACAGGGCATTGATGAAACCACCATTCAAACCGTAGGCAATTGTATACGAGCTACCAGGTTGCCGCAAAGCCCCGAAACCCTGTTGGAAAAAATTGTGGCCGACGCCGATCTGTATCATTTGGGAACCTCCCGCTTTACGGAGACCAATAAAATTATGCGAAAAGAGTTCATCGCATTACATAATATAGACGTTAGCAAGGAGGAGTGGCGCGTAAAAACCGTTCGCCTGCTTGAATCACATCATTATCATACCGATTACGCCCAGCTATTGCTGAACGACATTAAGGCCAAACACCTGGAAAAGCTGAAAGAAAAACTGGCTGAAAAAAATCCGGAGATAAAAGTCCCTATACAGGCGCCGGCAGTAAAACCAAAAGTAAAACCCCTGATCCCGGAAGATAATCCGTTGGAGAAGGCAAAACGGAAGAACCGGCCCGAGCGGGGTATTGAGACCATGTTCCGCATCACTTCCGGCAACCACCAGCGGCTCAGTGATATGGCCGACAGCAAGGCGCATATAATGATCTCGGTGAATTCGATCATCATCTCGGTACTGCTTAGTGTATTGTTGAAGAACCTGGAACAATTTCCCCAATATACCATACCCGCTATGCTCCTGTTATCCGTTAGCCTGGTTACCATTGTATTCGCCATTCTGGCTACCCGGCCAAATATTCCCAAAGGTACCTTCACCCAAACCGACATCAATGAAAAGCAGGTGAACCTGTTATTCTTCGGGAACTTTTTTAAGATGAGTATGGAAGATTATACCGGGGGTATGTTGCAGATGATGGACGATCGCGATTTTTTATACCGCAGTCTTATCAAGGACATCTACTCGCAAGGCGTGGTGCTGGGTACCAAATACCAGCGGTTACGCATTTCCTATAATGTGTTCATGTATGGGTTGATCGTTTCCGTGATCGCTTTTGCCATTGCCGCCATACTAACTACTTGAAACTGGTAACCGCATGCAATCAGAATTTTTCGATAGAGACCTTAGCTGGCTCGCATTTAATGGAAGAGTATTGGAAGAGGCAGGAAGTGAGAACGTTCCTTTACTGGAACGGATAAAATTTCTATCTATCTATTCCTCTAACCTCGACGAATTTTACCGGGTACGCATGCCCGCGGTAATGGCCCTGGAAAAATTAAAGGCAAAAGGTGATGAGCAAATAACCGAACACATAAAAAGGGATGTGCTGCTGCAGATCATAGAAATAATAAACCAGCAGCAGGAGCGCTTCGGGGCTATACTGACCACCGAAATATTACCCCTGTTAAAAGAGAAAGGCATTCATTTATTATATAATGAACCCATCCCCGCCAGTATTAGCGAGGAAGTATCGGATTATTTCTATACCCAGGTAATGGCTTTTCTGCAGCCGGTGTTTCTGTCTATATCGGGCATTAAGTTCTTTCCTGAAAATAACAAAATATACCTGCTGGTAGTGATCGGGGGCGAGAAGGGGTTCGATGAACTGGTGATCATCAATATCCCATCCGATAACCTGCCACGGTTCTACTCTATTAAAAGAGATAACGAACAGTTTGTTGTTTTTTTGGATGATATTATTAAGTATAATCTTTCTGCCATCTTTAAACATACCGTTGTTAAAGGCTGTTATAGTTTCAAAATAACCCGCGATGCCGAACTGGAAGTGGAAGATGATTATGCCGGCGATATTGCCCGAAAAATTGAAGAGCAGCTAACCAAACGCGATTTTGGGTTGGCTACGCGTTTGCTGCATGAGCCCGGTATTGAACACGAACATCTGCGATTACTAACGATGGCCCTCAAGCTGCAACATGCTATGATGGTACAGGGCGGCCATTATCACAACCTGAAAGACCTGGGTTCTTTCCCCACAAACAATACGGCGATGAGTTATGAGCGGTGGCCTGCCATTCCAATAAAGGTAGGTGATGGCTCGCTGTCGTTATTTGAAGAGGTAGAGAAGAAGGACATTATGTTGCATCCGCCATACCAGTCGTACGACATGGTATTGCGGTTTTTTAATGAAGCAGCGGTTGACCCTGCGGTAACGGAAATATATGTAACCCTGTACCGCATTGCCAGCGATTCCCGCATTGGCAATGCGCTGGTAAGTGCAGCAAAGAATGGGAAGAAGGTATCAGTACTCGTGGAATTAAAGGCCCGTTTCGATGAAGCCAATAATATTCGCTGGGCGAAGAAAATGAAAGCAGCCGGGGTAAAAATTATTTACAGTCCCGTTTCATTGAAAGTACATGCCAAGATAGCGTTGGTAAAACGAAGAAAGGAAAACCGTATCTCCTATGTAGGTTTGCTGGCAACGGGTAATATGAACGAAAGTACAGCGCGCTTTTATACCGATCATATCCTTTTCACCGCGCATCATGAAATACTGCGTGAAATGGAATTGTTGTTCATCTTCCTCGGGCACCGGAAAAAAGCCGGTACGCCCGGTCTTATAAACTTCAATTATTTACTGGTAGCGCAATTCAATCTGCACCAACGGTTCCTGCAATTGATTGACCGGGAAATTGAGAACGCCCACGAAGGAAGGGAAGCGTCCATCATCATCAAGATGAACAACCTGGAAGAAAAGGTGCTGATAAAGAAATTGTACGAGGCCTCACAGGCCGGTGTAAAGATCCGGATGATCGTGAGAAGCATTTGTTGTTTAAGGCCCGGTGTGCCCGGTTTAAGTGAAAATATTACGGTGATCCGGATTGTTGACCGGTACCTGGAGCATGGTAGGATATTTGTATTTCATAATAACGGCACGCCTGAATTGTATATGGGCTCATCAGACTGGATGAACCGGAATATATACCGCCGCATTGAGGTTTGTTTTCCGGTGTTGGATGAGGATATAAAAAAACAGATGCTGAATATACTGCAGCTGCAATTGCAGGATAACGGACAGGCTGTACAGATCGATCCGCAGCTTAACAACGTTCCGTTACCCAAAGAAGGGGAACTGGTATATTCGCAACAAGCTATCTATAATTACCTGGCAAAAGGCCAGGCCTAAATAAAAGAGTATGTATGCAAGAAAGTTGATATCAGTTTGGGTGATGTTTTTATGCCTGGTTATATTATCAACCGCCTGCTTGCAAAAGCGGAAATTTGACGGTCCGGAAGGATATGCGCTCAACACCCCGTTGAAGTTTGTTATGCCTACCAGTTTGCATGAGATCTCCGGTATTGCTTTTTATAAAGGAAACCCCGATACGGTATATGCCGAGCAGGATGAAGATGGAAAAGTATTTTACCTGAAACCCGGCGATCATCATGCCGAGGCGTATAAATTCGGCAAGCATGGTGATTATGAAGATATAGCCATCAGTAATGATTTTGTGATCATGTTGAAAAGCAATGGCTCCCTGTTCACCTTCCCTTTTGCCGATCTGCACCAGGAAGGAACCGAGCGGGTGGTGGAATGGAAAGACCTGTTGCCAAAAGGCGAGTATGAAGCCATGTATGCCGATGAAGCCAGCAGGCAGATCTATATTTTATGCAAGAACTGTCCGGATGAAAATGATAAGAAAATTACAAAAGGGTATATCTTGCAGCTTAATAACCAGGGACAGCTCAGCCTGCAAGGTAACTTCGCTGTAGATGTAGAGGACGTTGACAAGATCCTTGGAGAGAAAAAAATGGATTTCCGCCCATCCGCCCTGGCTCAAAACCCCCGTACTAAAGAATGGTATATTATTGCTTCAATTGGTAAGGTATTAGTGGTTACCGATAGCAACTGGAAAGTGACAGCCGTGTATCACCTGAATCCGGCCCTGTATGTGCAACCCGAAGGAATAGCATTCGATAAAAACAACAATCTGTATATATCCAATGAAGGCGGTGATCTGCATTCTGGAAATATTTTAAAAACCGCCTGGAAGGGAAAATAACCTGGATAGCCTATGTCAAAAAGAATTTTACACTTCATATTGCTTATTGTTTTAACCGGGCGGATGGCAACAGCACAAACAGACAGTACTGCTGTAAGGGCACACCCATCCTACGATAGTGTTACCAGCATGCATCGCCGGATCTTCGGTGAAAACTTCCGCAAGGAATGGGCGGCCCCGGTAAAGCTGCCGGTGATCAGGTTGTCGGAAAAAGGGCTGATCCCCTTGCAGCTGGGCGGCGGGCATCAAACCCACTCCTTACGCATGAAGGATGCCAGTGGCAAGGAATGGGTGCTGCGCAGTATTGAAAAATACCCCGAGATCTTATTGCCCGAAGCGTTCCGCGAAACCTTCGCCGCCGACTGGGTGCGCGATGCTATGAGCGCCCAACATCCGTATGCTCCATTGATAGTGCCTGTGTTATCGGAGGCAGAGCATGTACCACATACCAATCCCATCATAGGGTATGTAGCGCCCGATAAAAACCTGGGCGAATATGAAAAAGAGTTTGCTAATACCATGTGTTTGCTGGAAGAAAGAGAACCCTATGGCAGTTCTGACAATACCCTGAAAATGCTGGAGCGTTTGAAGGAAGACAATGATAATACTGTTGATACCGTTGCTTTTTTCAGGGCGCGCATGCTCGACCTGTTCCTGGGCGACTGGGACCGGCATGAAGACCAGTGGCGCTGGTTAGATGAACAAAAAGGAAGCGCAAAAAAATACCTGCCCATACCCCGTGACCGCGACCAGGCTTTGTACCGGAACGAAGGCTTTATTCCATCGCTGGCATCCCGCAAATGGCTGGCCCCGTTCCTGAGGGGATTCAAGAGTGACATCAAACGCGGCAATTTCTTTTTCTTCGAGGCCCGCAAACTCGACTCCCGGTTTCTTATTCAACTGGACCATGATCGCTGGATGCAGCTGACCAATCTGTTTATAACCCAGCTCACAGATGAGATGCTGGAAGCGGCATTATCCCGTTTGCCGCCTGAAGTATATGTATTGCGCCATGATGAGCTGTTGCAGAAAATGAAAACGCGCAGAGGGAACCTGGCTAAAGCCATGGAGAACTACTATTATTTTTTGAGCCGGATCGTTGACATACAGGCGTCTGATAAAAACGAGCTGATTGAAGTAACCAATGGGCCCAATAAAGGCTTATTGGTAGAAATTCATAAGCTGTCGAAAAAAGGCAAGACCGGAGACCAATTGTTTGCCCGCAACTTCCTTCCTTCCGAAACCAAAGAATTGCGGTTTTATATTGGCAATGGCGATGACAGCGTATTGCTTAATACCACCCATAAAAAAATTAAAATGCGCATGATCGGTGGCGAGGGCGCAAAGATTTTTCATGTACAGGATGCCGGTAAAAAAGTGTGTGTGTATGAAAAAGAAACCGGCTCTGCTTTCACCGGCGAAACAGGCCGCCTGAGAAAACATTTGTCAAACGATACAACCAACACGGCTTTTATTCCCACTAATCCTTACAGTATTGTAAAACCGCTTTTAACGGCCGGGTTCAATCTTGATGATGGAATTTTACTGGGAGCTGGTGTGAAGGTAATGCTGCCCGGGTTTAGAAAAGTTCCTTTTGGAAGTGTGCAAACGCTAACGCTGGCCCACTCTTTTTCAACAACTGCCTTTCGCATCAGGTATAAGGGGGAATGGTTTAAAGCTGTTGGAAAGGCAGATCTAACATTGCAGGCTAATATATTTGCGCCTAATAATACCCGTAACTTTTTTGGCCGGGGAAATGAGACCGGGTTTATAAAAGAAGGGGATTATAAAAGATTTTATCGTACCCGGTATAATTTATTCGAGGTGAACCCTGCTTTGCGCTGGCGCCTTAGCCGGTTTACCACCATCAGTGCCGGCCCGTCTGTTCAGTTTTATCACTCAGACAGCAGCGACAACAGCGCGCGGTTTATTACTAAAACAACACTGATCAATTCATACGATAGTAATACCATCAATCAGAATAAAGTGCATGCCGGTGTGGTGCTTAACCTGATCCGTGATAAACGTGACAACATCATCTTACCCACAAAGGGGCATTATATTGATATATTGGTGCAGGCATATGGCGGGTTGAATAACGAATCTAAATCATATGTGCAGCTGACACCTGAAATAGACCTGTATAAAAACCTCAGCAAAAAAGGCCGGGTGGTAATAGCCGAACGGTTAGGCGGTGCTGTTACTTTCGGTAAATCAGCTTTTTATCAATCAGCATTTTTAGGCGGGCATGAAAACCTGCTGGGTTTTCGTCAGTACCGTTTTGCAGGGGAACAGATGTTATACAACAATCTTGAATTTCGTATAAAGCTTGCTAACTTTGCCAGTTACATCTTACCTGGTCAATTTGGCGTTACAGGGTTCTACGATGTAGGCCGTGTTTGGATAAAAGATGAATCGTCAAATGTATGGCACCAGGGAGTTGGGGGAGGATTATACTTTGCGCCTGCGCAAATGGCAGTTTTCCAGGTGTTGGCCGGTTATTCCAACGAAGGCTGGTATCCCTATGTAAGAATGGGTTTCAGGTTCTAAAACCGCCTTCGGCTGATATAATTGCCGGTTTCACCGGTTTGTAGGGTGACAAACGGGCTGATTTTCAGTTATGGCATCCTATTGGAATAGAGTAGGGGCTGGGCCTGTTGCACCTGCCGCCTGAAATGACTGCTAAAAAAGTGCTGCGCCTATAGCAATAAATGGCTTTGTGTATGCAAACGATGACGATTAATATTAACGAGAAATTTACGCTGACTAATTTAGACACGGCTTTATCACTACGTCCATTCATCAACTTCTTAAAAAAGAGCCTTAAACACGACTCCTCTTTAAAAGATAAACTCACCGCGTTCCTGCTCGAAAAACTGGAACAGTTTCCTGAGCTGGAAGGCGATGTGCCGCTGGAGAACCTGGATAAATACCGCGATGTGCTGGAACTGATCTTCGTAAGCATGTCGAATGTAACCGAAGATGAAACCCGCTTACCATGGGCATTAGGTATGCCGTTGCGGCCGCTTTTTGTTTATGGTACCGATGCGTTTCAGAAGCTGATGGTAGATACAAAGAACAGCAAGCTTAAAAAAGCGGTTGTAGAAGGAGGAGAAGAAATGATGCGGCAGCGTAACCTTCGGATAGCTTATACTTTTATCCTGGAACGCATTTATAATTTCGCTCCCTTTCATAAGAACGAGATCATCCATTCATTTATTGATGAAGAGACCGGGTTGTTACGGCATTTAAAAATAAACATCGATACCCGCTTTATTGAGGTTATTCCTGTTGGCGAGGTGCCTGATCTGAGTGCTATTACCGCTACCGGTCACATCGATGAAGACCATGGGTTTGAAAAGCTGGAAAGAGTACTGCCCTTACACTTGTTTAAATTCAGGGGGATGTCGGTAGTGACCATAAGTGATGAAACGGCGAAGTATGCAGTAGAAACCATCAAGAATACTATGGTGAACCTTCACCGGAAGGAAGAAGATCACTGTCACAATGATGTAACAAAATCATTGAAAACACTGGTGCACAACGATGCCATTGATTTTAATGTGACCCCTTTGTTCCGCATCAATGAAAAACTGGTGCTGCCGCATATGCATGAACTCAGAAGTGTGATGATGGGCGATAATACGGAAGAGTGTTCAAGCGGCGCTGCCCGCAGCGCTTACCAGGCATTTGCAGAAGAATTCATCAG
Source organism: Niastella sp. (assembly GCA_021154515.1). Classification (GTDB taxonomy): domain Bacteria; phylum Bacteroidota; class Bacteroidia; order Chitinophagales; family Chitinophagaceae; genus Niastella. The sequence goes on from JAJKIL010000481.1 coordinate 18,978, forward strand.
AAACCCACGGTCGTTAATTTATAAAACCATTTCTACTAAAGAAGCAAAACTCTACCCATTTTTATCAGCCTGTACAAGAACCGGTGTACAGTCGTTCATAGTATTACCACTTTACTATAATAACAACCTGGCCGGCATGCTGGAAATTTATACCCGCAAGCCAGGCATACTCGATGAAAAAGTACTGGCCCTGCTGGAGCCAGCCTATCCCGTACTGGCGCAGCTGGTGCAACTCTCTATCGATGACTTTGATTCAGCCATCGATGGCGTTATAAGGGAGAAATTCACTTCGTTACAACCTGCGGTGCAATGGAAGTTCAATGAAGCAGCCTGGAATTACCTGCAGGAAGTGGAATATAATGGCAAGGGCAAAATAGAAACAGTAGGTTTTGAAAGTGTGTATCCGTTGTATGGCGCCGTTGATATTCGCAATTCAACCATAGAACGCAACCGGGCGCAGTTAAGCGATCTGCAGGACCAGTTCGCCATTCTGCTCGAAACCCTGCAGGCGGTTAAAAAGCAGTACAACCTGGCGTTGACCGATGAAATGATCTATAAATGCCGTAAATGGAAAAGCACGCTCGATGATTCGTTAACGCCGCACAGCGAAGTAAAGCTGACCGATTTCCTGGAGAAGGAAGCGGTTTCATTTCTGAAACATTTCAAACTAACTCATCCCGGTTCAGCCGGTATAGTGGAGAAATATTTTGCAGCCATTGAAGAAATGACCGGCAGTGTATGGACGAACAGACGGCAACTGGAAGAGTCGATGCAATCGGTGAACACCGCCGTGAATAATTACCTCGACCTGATGAAGGATGAATTGCAGCAATCATACCCCTGCTATTTTGAACGCTTCAGAACAGATGGGGTGGAATATGATATTTACATTGGGCAAACCATTGCCCCACAAAAACCCTTCGATATCCTGTATTTGAAGAATCTGCGGTTGTGGCAGATCTCATCGATGGCAGCCATTGCAAAGATCACCCATGGCCTGCTGCCCAAACTGTCGAAACCATTGCAAACCACCCAGCTCATTTTCATTCATAGCAATACCATCGATATCAGTTTCCGCAACGATGAACGGCGGTTTGATGCCGAAGGCGGTTATAACATCCGCTACCAGGTTATCAAAAAACGGATCGACAAAGTGCATGTGGCCGATACCAATGAGCGATTGACCCAGCCCGGGAAAATTGCCCTGGTATATTTTAACCGCCGCGATGCAGATGAATACATTTCTCATATTCAATATCTGCAGGAACAGGGCATATTGCTGAACGACCTCGAGTTCCTTGACCTGGAAGAATTGCAGGGAGTGGCCGGGTTAAAAGCATTACGCGTAGGCATAAATCTGGAATATGATCAGGAAGCTGCGTAATGATCGCATTTCCTGCAAGGGTAATATGAATTGCAATAAAAAGACAGTATATTAGGATCTATATGAAGCGGGGGCAATTCATTACCCTGTTATGTTTAAGTATTTACATAACAGGAACAGCTTATGGGCAACAGCAGAACACGTATCGCCATATGTTCAGGGCGTATGAAGACAATGATCTGTTTAACGTGGTGGGGGGAATAACCGACCGCGGCTATACCAATGGCACCAGGTTCGACTACTTCTATATAAATAATAAACCATCCCGCTTTTTGCTGAACCGCATTATGCCAAAGGCCGGCGACAGCAGCGTAAATACGTATGGCTTTAGTGTAATGCAGGTGATGATAACACCCAAGAACATCCTGCGAAGAATTCCCCTAAGAAATGACTTCCCCTATTCAGGGGCGCTGTTTGCCACCCACTCTTTACTTTCAACCAATTCCATAAAAAAATACAGCTGGCAAAGTGAATGTATGCTGGGTGTATTAGGGCCGCCATCCCTGGCGCGGCAAACCCAGGAATCCGTGCATCACCTGGTGGGTTATTTCAAACCCAACGGTTGGGATTACCAGCTAAAAACCGATCTGTTGCTGAATATGAGTGTGGCCGGCGAAAAACAACTGGCCCATATTTATAAAGCAGTGGAGCTGATCGGCGGCGCGCAGGCTTTTGCCGGAACCGCATTGAATGGGTTATCGGCCTGGAGTACCCTGCGATTTGGAAAAATGGAACCTTATTTCAATGGTTATTTGTCGCGGTATTCAACCCCTAACGGGCGCAGAAGCCGCCAACAGATCTATTTCATCGTTCGTCCCTCCGTTGAATTAACGCTTAGTAATGCCTTTATTGGCGGCGGCATTTTCAACCGGCGCAACCGCATAATTCCTGCGCCCGATCCCAATTACGATGAAGCTGCCAACGCGGATATGGTGCGGGAGCGCGTGGTGGCACAATGTGAGTATGGCATGGTCGTTTCATCGGGCCGGGTTGGCATTTCCTACACACTCACCTCCATGACGCCGATGGTAAAAGGTACCGGCAACCAGGAAACCAGTAATATCTCCTTCTATTTAGCCTGGTAAAAATTCAAAAAACAAAAAATGGCAGGGCCCCAAAAGGGGCCTAAAGGTATTTCAATGCTTATGACTACTACCTTATATCCCACGGTATTCATTAGGTATTCTTAAGGTATTCCTAGGCTCATCTTAGGGTTAAAACCCTGGGATGACCCTAAGATAACCTTAGGATAACCCTGGGATGACCTTAGGATGATTATTGGATGACCTTAAGTTGAGAGATAATCAAGATAATTTATCAAAAATCTTAATTTGATATTCAATAAGTTGTATAAGTTGAATAAAATATCTTAAAACTTATCTAAAATAATTAAAAAGATAATTTAACTTAACATTATATTTGATAAATAACCTGATAGTTGCACATGGAAAGAAACTTATTGTATAAAAGGAGGATCGTTAAGCATCTTTACTTTAGCAATGTGCTTTCCTGTGCGGATTTAAGCGACAAGATCCACAAAAGTATTCCGCTTACCACCAAAATGTTGGGAAAGCTGATGGAAGAAGGGATGGTAACAGAAACAGGGTATGCCGCATCAACCGGTGGACGCCGGCCCGTGATGTACTCATTGAAAGAAGATGTAATGTATGTGGTGTCGGTAGCAATGGACCAGCTGGTTACACAAATAGCTATCCTCGACATGCAGAACCGGAACGTTAACAGTATTGAACTGTTTGAATTACCCCTGACAAAAAACCCGGATGCACCGGCCGCATTAGCTGATAAGATAAATGAGATCATTAGCCGGTCGGGCATTCCAAAAAATAAAATTGCCGGAATAGGCATCGGCATGCCTGGCTTTGTGAATTCAGCAAAAGGCATCAATTACACCTTTTTGGAAACTAACGGCACTACCATCAGCCAGTACATTTCAACCAAAGTAAAATTACCCGTATTCATCGATAACGACTCCCGGCTCATTGCATTGGCCGAACTGAAATTTGGTGCGGCCCGGCAACGAAAGAATGCATTGGTGATAAATGTAGGCTGGGGTGTGGGTTTAGGAATGATCCTGGAAGGTGAGCTATTCAGAGGGCATGATGGCTTTGCCGGTGAGTTTAGTCACATCCCGCTTTTTTTGAACAACAAATTGTGCAGTTGCGGCAAAAGCGGCTGCCTGGAAACGGAAACCTCACTGTTAGTAGTGATAGAAAAAGCAAGCAAGGGCCTGGAAAGCGGAAAACTGTCGACGTTAAAGAATAAGGAACTAACGGCAGACCATCCTGAAAAGGCCTTTTTAAATATAGTAGCCGCCGCAGCCAAGGGCGATAAGTTTGCGGTAGAGATATTGTCTGAAGCCGGCTACAACATTGGCCGCGGCGTTGCCATCCTGATCCATTTACTGAACCCCGAAGTAGTGATCCTGAGCGGACGTGGATCATCGGCCGGCAAGATCTGGCAGGCCCCCATACAACAGGCATTGAATGAACATTGTATTCCCGTGTTATCAGCGAATACAGAAGTAGAGATCTCGGCATTGGGATATAATGCAGAACTCACAGGCGCCGCCGCTCTTGTGATGGAGAACTATGAAAAAGAAGAAACAAAGAATCTCACCCATGAAATAAAGCGGATGTTGTAATCTTATCCAAAACCATTAATCTTATCCGCTCCTGTATAGCCACATAAACAGGATAGTTATATTAAGAAGATAGTTAAAAGCCAGAAGGTTTTGCGTAAGCAAAATTCCAGCTTGCTACTATAAAGCCAGAACTATTTTATTGACAAACAAACAAACTGCTATGACGAAAGCACCAATCCGGCTATTGCTGGTCCTACTGTCGTGTATCTGGAGTTTAACAGGTACCGCACAGGAAAAAAAGATGATCTCAGGAGTGGTAAAGGATAGCACCGGCACTGGTTTGCCAGGTGTATCCGTTTCCGAAAAAGGAAGCACCGCTGCTGCTGTAACAGACATGAACGGTTCGTTCAGGATCCCGGTATCCACTGCAAAACCGGTACTCGTATTTTCTTCTGTTGGCTACGACAAAAAAGAGATTTCATTAGGAAGCCAGACCACACTCAATGTAACGCTTGCCGATGAGGTCACCAGCCTGGAAGGCGTTGTGGTAACAAGTTTAGGGGTAAAGCGCCAGCAAAAATCGTTGGGCTACGCCGTAAGCACAATAAAAGCCGAAGACCTGACCAGAACAGGTTCGCCCAACTTTGCTTCGGCATTATATGGTAAAGCGCCTGGCGTACGTATCGGTACTACACCTGGTGGCGCCACCAGTGCGGTTAATATCACCATACGTGGTATCAACTCCATTACCGGTAAAAACCAGCCTTTGATTGTATTGGATGGTGTGCCCATTCGCGATGGTGAAGTAAAGAACAATGATTACTATGCTGATCAGCGGTTGCGTG
>JAJKIL010000482.1 GCA_021154515.1 Niastella sp.
GTTTAGTATCAGAATGCCTGATATTTTATTAAAAGACGGCTGCCCACACCCTGATTATCCCCCACTTTCCCTTACCATTGCCTTACTATTCTCTTACTATTCCCTTACTATTGTCTTACTATTACTACGGTTCATCCATACTGTATCCGTGCTGTATCTATGCTGCATCTACGGCTGAACTACGGCTATGCTATGGCTGATCCATACTGTTTCTATGGCTGTAATAGGCCAGAACCTGCTTTTATGATTGGCCCGCACCTTGTATATTACTAATTCAACCACATATAATTACCTTTGAAAACTATGCTACAACGGATCCTGGCCTTTTATTGCGCAGCGCTCACCATTCCGTTCGTTTCGCTGGCACAATTGCAGCCAATAGGTCAATGGCGAGATCACTTACCCTATCAACAGGTTACCGGTGTTACGTACACCACCGGTAAAGTATGGGCCGCTACTCCCTATAGCTTATTTTCAGTTGACGTGGCCGATAACACCATTGAACGCTGGAGCCGCACCAACGGTTTGGCCGAAACCGGTATCAGCGCTATTGGCGCCGAACCAAATGGGCAGCGCGTAGTGATTGCTTATAATAACAGCAATATTGATGTATTGGTTGAAGACAGGATCATCAATATTAACTCCTTAAAAAATTCAGGTATAGCAGGTGATAAAAGCATAAAAGCAGTATTCATAGATCAGCAGCTGGCTTACCTGGCCACGGGTATTGGTATTGTGGTGATCAATCTTGATAAATACGAAATAAAAGACACCTACATCATCGGAAATGGCGGAACAAAAGTGGCGGTTAATGCCGTTACCAGCAGTGGAAATGTTGTATACGCAGCTACCAGCGAAGGATTGAAGAAAGCCCCCGCCAACGCCAACCTGGCCGATTTCCGCAACTGGCAACTGGTATCGGGCAGCAATGGTTTACCTGCCGGCAATGTACAGGCTCTGGCCTCCCTTCAAAACAATATAGTGGCAGTAAGAAATGATTCATTGTGGTTACAGAATGGCAATACCTGGAGTTTATTGTATCGCGATGGCTGGGCCATTAGAAATTGTACCGTATCAAATAACAAGATCCTCCTCAGCGAAACCAATAACATAACCGGTCGTATAGTAGTACTTACCGCAACCGGAACAACCGAACAAATTATACAGGATGTTCAGCTAACCCAGGCGCCACGGCAGGCAATTATTTATCAAAACGAATATTATATCGCTGATACCATAGCGGGTTTATCAAATTACAGCGGTACGGCATTCAACCGGTTGCTGCCCGATGCGCCGCCCTCAATAGCTACCGGCAGCATGCAGGTGCTGCATAATACGCTCTGGGTTTCAGCAGGTGGCGTAAGCGCTAATTGGGACCCGCTAAATAATAAAAACGGTTTGTTTGCCTTTATGGATAACAATTGGAATTATTATAATAATATGCGCTTTTCAAAACTGGATTCGCTGACCGACCTGGTAGCCGTAGCCGCCGACCCCACCGATGAAAGCGTATGGGCCGGTTCATTTGGCGGCGGGTTGGTAAACATCAAAAAAGATAATTCCATCACCATCTTCAAACAAAACTCTTCTATTCAACCTGCCTATTTTAATTCAAAAAGCTACCGGGTAAGTGGCCTTGCTTTTGATGCAGATAATAATTTATGGGTAGCTAATTACGGTGGATTAAACCCGGTACTTGTAAAAAAGGCAGATGGCAGCTGGCAGTCGTTTATTATTCCTTTTGCCCTGACCGAACAGGCCGTTTCGCAAATAGTGATAGATGATAATAACCAGAAATGGATAGTATTGCCAAAGAACAATGGTCTTGCCTGTTTTAATCATGGCCAAACCATCGACAACCCAGGCGATGACCAATGGAAATTTTTCCGTAGCGGAAAAGGAAACGGCAATCTTCCAGATAATGATGTACGGTGCATTGCGAAAGATAAAAATAACTTTATTTGGGTAGGAACCGCTAAAGGCATTGGCGTTATTCAATGCACACAACAGGCTGTGACCAACAATGGTTGTGAAGCGGTGTTACCTATTGTACAGCAGGATAACTTTGCAGGGTATTTGTTCAGCGATGAACAGGTGCAAACCATTGCAGTGGATGGCGCCGATCGTAAATGGGTAGGCACCCAAAATGGCGTATGGTTGTTAAGTCCGGATGCCAGCAAGATCATTTACCGGTTTACAGAGAGTAACAGTCCGTTGTTGAGCAATGATGTAAAACAAATGGCGATTGATGGCAAAACCGGAGAAGTATTTTTTGCCACTGCCAAAGGCATTTGTTCATTTCGCAGCACGGCCACAGAAACAACAGAAACAAACCCTGAGGTGTTGGTATTTCCTAATCCTGTACCACCGGGTTATACGGGTACCATTGCCATCAGAGGCATTGCCAATAATGCTATTGTAAAAATCACCGAGCTGAATGGCCGGTTGGTATATCAAACAAAAGCACTCGGCAGCCAGGCTGTCTGGAATGGTAAAGACTATAATGGGCGTAGCATCTCATCAGGCGTTTACCTGGTATTAACAAGCGATGAAGACCATCAACAAAAACTGGTCACTAAAATTGTTTTTATACAAAAATGACACTCCATAATACCAAAGGCATTGTATTACGAACCGTGAAATATGGCGAAACCAGCGTTATCGTCACTATTTTCACTGAGCTGTTCGGCATACAATCGTATATAGTAAATGGAGTGCGTACATCCACCAAAAAAGGAAGTGGCAAAGCCAACCTGTTTCAACCCGGCGCCATCCTTGATCTTACGGCCTATCATAACGAATTGCATCATCTGCAACGCCTGCGCGAGTTTAAATGGGGCTATTTATATCAAAATATTTTTTTTGATGTGGTAAAAAATTCCGTGGCTTTGTTCATGGTGGAATTGCTGTCAAAAACACTCAAACAACCGGAGGCGAATCCAGAATTATTTTATTTTGCCGAAGACGCTTTTATGCATCTTGATAAGGCCGAAATTCAGGTGGCAGGCAATTTCCCCTTGTATTTTGCATTGCACCTGGCTTCGTTTTATGGGTTCCGCTTTAGCGATAAGTACACTGATCAAACAACTTATCTCGATTTACAGGAAGGAGAATTTGTACATGAGCATCCGGTTCATCCCCATTTTTTATCATCCCCGTACAGTTATATTACTTCACAACTACTCAAGGTTATGCAGCCGCATGAGTTATCACAGATCAAACTCAACCAGGATACGCGGCGCACATTGCTCCATGCATATCAGACCTATTACGCCTTACATTTTGCAGATTTTGGGATTATGAAGACGTTGCCGGTGCTGCAGGAAGTTCTTGGGTAAATATTGGCCATTGAATTTTTAGTGTTTCTTGTATGAAATAAGAAGCTGTTACAGGTTGCATGTTACAGGGAAAACCACGTAATAACTAATGAACCTGAAACATGGAACCTGGAACTTGCAACTGCCATTCATTATACCAACCGCTCCACTTTAGTAAACTGCTCATCAATAACAAGAACTCCCGGTTTCTTTCCAACTTCAAAACTGCCAATCACCTCATCCAGTTCCAAAGCCCTGGCTCCATTGAGCGTAGCCCATTGCAACAGCTCGCTTTTTTCAAGGTGCGGATAGTGTTGATGGATGGTTTGCAGTTCGGCCAGCACACTCAGTTGGTGGTTCGAGGCCAGGCTATCGGTTCCAACAACAATAGCTGCCTTGTATTCACGCAACAGATCAATATTCGGCAGGGGATTACCGATGTACTCATTTGCATTGGGGCATAAACAGAAGAATAAATTGCCAATGGGCAATGGGCAATGGGCAATATTTTCGAGATCTTCCTTGTTAGTATTTGTATTATGAACCAGTATCAGGGATTGGTTGGGAAGAAAGTGTGTAAGATAAGCAGGCAGACTTCCTGTTGACCGGGGCTTATAAAATGAAATATCAATATTCAGCGCCTGGTACAACCGGTGAAAATCGCCGGTGCCTTTTTCAATAAACTCCCGTTCGGCCCCACTCTCCTGGCTATGAATGGCGAGTAAATGATTACCCGGAAAATGAGTGATCATTTGAAACAATGCCGGTGAAACCGAATAGGGGGCATGCGGCACTATGGAATTTGACTCCGAGGGGTTTCGGTACAAGCGGGCAAACTGCTCATATACAGCCCGGGACGCTTCAAACCGTTGCGCCGCCGTTTGTTCTATAAAACCCATAGTTTCAATGAAATTATGGTACAGCAGCCGGCCTTGCTTTTTCTGTTCAACCGTATTAGGAGTATTACAAATATCTCCCACCGCCACAATACCGTTTTGGAGCATGCTGTTTTCAGCTGCTTCGATAGCTTTTTGAATGATGGCGCCATCAAACCCGCGTTGTTGTATTACCCGCACCAAAAAATCAACCATCCCGGTTTTTTCGGGAATAATACCCTTCATATGGCTCAGTTCCAGGTGGCAATGGCAGTTTACAAACCCCGGGCTCAATATACCACTATAATTGGCTACCCCCTCTCCGGCCTCCGCAGCCGGAACAAGATCAATTATTTCCCCTTCGGTGCTGGTAATTAGCACCGAACCGTTTGAAAACCATTCAGAACCAGTAAATAAATGGTCGGCGGTGAACTTTCTGTAATTCATGTAAGCGTTGAAATAATTAACTTTGCAGGTTTTAATATCAGTCGGAAAAACGGACGGCCCGCTGGTCCGAAAGAAGGGGCAAAATTAAGCACATTTCTTTCTTACAAACTGACCTGCCACCGTTTTGGACTGTAACTGGTAAAATAAGTCAAAATTATGTTAGACAAGCTGGAAGCCATAAAAGCTAAGTTTGAGGACCTTGGGGTTGCGTTAACCAATCCTGAAATTGTAAGCAATAACAGGAAGTTCAGGGCTATGAGCCAGGAATATCGCAGCCTGGAAAAGATCGTGATAGCTTACAAGGAGTATAAAAAAGTATTGGGTGACCTGGACGTATATAAAGAAGCCCTGAACGGCGATGATGCTGAACTGCGTGAACTGGCCAAGGAGGAACTGCCTGCACTGGATGAAAACAAGCTAAAGCTGGAAGCGCACATTCGTCAGTTGCTGATCCCCAAAGATCCGCAGGACGAAAAGAACTGTATCCTGGAAATACGGGCCGGTACCGGTGGCGACGAGGCCAGCCTGTTTGCCGGAGACCTGCTCCGCATGTACCTGCGCTATTGTGAAAAGAAAGGTTGGAAAACAGCCGTATTGAGCGAATCGGAAGGCACCGTAGGGGGCTACAAAGAGGTTCAGTTGGAAGTAACCGGTGAAGATGTGTATGGCACCCTGAAATTTGAGAGTGGCGTGCACCGCGTACAACGGGTTCCTGACACCGAAACATCGGGCCGGGTACATACCTCTGCCGCTACAGTGGCTGCCATGCCCGAGGCCGAGGAAGTTGACGTGGAAGTAAAGGATAGTGATGTAAAGATGGAAACTGCCCGAAGTGGTGGTGCGGGTGGTCAGAACGTGAACAAAGTGGAAACCAAAGTTATTTTAACCCACCTTCCTACCGGTATGGTGGTAATGTGTCAAACCGAACGTACCCAGTTAGGGAACCGTGAAAAAGCGATGCAAATGCTGCGTACCAAATTATATGAAGAAGAAGTACGTAAACAGGAAGATGAAATTTCAAGACATAGAAAAAGTCTGGTAAGCTCTGGCGACCGTAGCGCCAAGATAAGAACCTATAACTATCCACAAGGCCGTATAACCGATCATAGAATTGGATTAACCGTTTATAACTTAGACGATGTAATGAATGGCAACGTGCAGGAGTTTATTGATGCATTACAATTTGCTGAAAATGCTGAGAAGTTAGCCAAGCAGGATTAATAATGTAAAGAACACATTCTATAAAAACGTCCTCCCGGTTCAACCAGGGGGACGTTTTTTATTGCCCTGTGTTGCTAAATGTTACAGCATACCTTATTTTGCTAAAAGGCTGTAATGCAGCTATAGCAAGTGTTCCACTACCTATTTACCATGAACAGGGAAGTCACAAAATCACCACAATGCAGTATTAAGAAAACTGCATTAATTTTTCATTAATTCGCAGTACACACAACTAGTATAGGACTGGCCGTTATAACGGTTTCCTTTACCGAAATAATAATGAATGAGTTATAAGTTGCTGAAATTAACGTTCGTTTGGTAAGTATGCGGGCTTTTACGTGCTATTGATCGGCACTTTATTTCTGAAAACACGCGAATGTTAACGTTTTACAAAAAGTATTAACAGGTGAATGAAATATTGGAAATACGTAGTTCCTTTGCATTAGAAATTTATCGCGCAAGCTCTTTGTCAAATATCAGATGGTTCCTTTTAATCTTACTTTAACGGACCATCTATACTAATGGCATCCGATTTGCGTTATATAATAAAGTTCTTTTTTAACGACTCACACAAAGCAGTCAATTTTCTCATAAGCAGTTAGTTTTGGTTACGGCCCCTGTGTCTACAGGGGCTATTTTTTTGTATATAACTAACTGATTTACAGATTTTCCCCTTCTATTTTACTCTTACAAAAAGGTGATATACAGCAGCCAGGATGGCGCCAGTGGAATCGGCAACAATATCATAGACGTCAAAACTGCGATTTGGAATATAATCCCTTTGTAGAAATTCTAACCCAATACCCAATCCTATACTGAAAAGCGTCAGAAAGACAATAATCGCCTGCCATCTTTGTTTGTCATTGCGACGATAATACAGGTTGAAGGCCCACAGCAAAACAATGCCCCCAAACAAAATGGTATGCACTACTTTATCAATACCTTTTGTAGAAAAGACACCGGTACTGGGGATGGCAGAACCTGGCAGGCACAGTAAAATAATGGTAATAGCTGTCCAGGCAAAAGGAACGATTTTCCAGGTACAAAGTTTTTTAACAAAACGCATCATATAGGGATGAAAGATACTTCAAAAATAGATATGGGTAGTAATGAATGGTGTTAATGAGGGTAAGAAGCTGGCGGACCGTTTCCGTTTCACGACATTAACTACACTTTACCAATAACATACATTGGACCTTTTGGAGTAGGGCTTCCACCCTGCTGTTCGAGCGTGATAGCAAAAAGTTGCGCGCGGGGAATGTTTTTCATTTTAACCATCATATGACCATGGCTCATATCGAGCATGCCGGCATCAACGGGCTGATTGTCTACAATGGCCCATAACTGGTATTGTTTGCCGGTTTCAGGCATCGGCAGGTTGTTTACCATCAGGTAAACATCTTTGGTGCGGGTATCCCATAAAACGGTTGCCGCGCTACCCGGGTCGGGGCTGGCATTATTGGGCACACCCTTACCTTCCATGGTAACCCTGGCCATATAAGGATTCGTTAAACCCTGAATGGTTTGCTCGTAGTTGCTCATGCGGGTTTGCATGGCGTTGTTGTTTTTTGCCAGTTCAGTTTGCGTGGCCAGCAACTGATCGTAGCGCTGACTGTAATCGCGGTATTTATTGAAATAATAAATATTTAAGCCGGCACTACCTACCAGCAATACAATGGCAGCCGCGGCTACATACCGCATAGCCATAGGAACAACCGAGCGCCTGATGGGTCGCATTTGAACCACTGGCGTGCTTCTGCTGGCTTCAGGAACCATTTCTGCCGCTAATTGCCGCAAAATGGTTTCCCGCAATTGTACAGGAGGGGCAACAGCGCCAGCCAGGGCTTGCTGCTCAAGGGAAAGTTCAAATGCATCCCGGGCCGCGCGTACTTCGGCGTGCTGAGTGCACATTTGTTCAAACTGCACCCGTTCCGTCTCTTCAGCGAGCCCTAACACATAGCTTTCCACTATGCCACTTGATATGTATTCCTGTATATTCACTTCAAATATTCCCTTAACTGAATAAGTGCATTCCGGATA
>JAJKIL010000483.1 GCA_021154515.1 Niastella sp.
GGGGACGTTGGAATCCATCAGGCAGAACTTTGCCGGCAAACAGGTAGGCGCCACCAACCAGGTAATACCCCTTACGCTCGAGCTATTGCAGCAACACTGGGCCGATTTCTCCCAAAAATTAAAAGATAACAAGAACCCGGCCGCCCAGTCGTTCGATATGGCGCAGCTGGTTATTACCAGCGAGAACTCGTTTGAAATTGCTACCAACAATAACCTGGAGCAGAAATTCATCGAGGGCGAACGCCGCGAATTATCGGAATACATGCAGCAAAAGTTCAATAACCGCACCTTGCTGTTCACGATTGTGGTTACCGATAACCCGGTAGCTTTTGAACCCACGGAGCGGCCCCTTTCAACCAAAGAACAATACATTAAAATTATAGAGCAATACCCGCTGGTGAATGAGTTGAGGAGCAAGCTGAAATTAGGGTTTGATTAATCACCGGTTTCCCGGTTCCGGTTGCCGGGAAATCAGCCGTGGTAATGAATTCAGCGTATTTGCAAAAGATGGCATGCTGCCGTTTCAATCAGCTGAAGACCGCAGGCGGCGAACAAATACGGGCAAACCGTAAACTGGTAACTGGCAACCGGTAACCTTTAGAGTTTTCCAATTGACCATTTTGCTGTAATTTCGGGCACTCAAATCGAAAAAATCAGAATATCAAATAAGAATTTATGGCTGAAGTGATCTTAATGCCCCGCCTGAGCGATACCATGACAGAAGGCGTGATAGCGGCCTGGCATAAAAAGGTAGGCGACAAAGTAAAGAAAGGCGACTTACTGGCTGAGGTGGAAACCGATAAGGCCACCATGGAACTGGAAAGTTATAAAGATGGCACCCTGCTTCACATTGGTACTGAAAAAGGGGGAAAACTACAGGTAAATGATCTGCTGGCCATTATCGGTAACCCCGGTGAAGATATCAGCTCGCTGATTGGTGGTGGTGGTCAAAAAGCCGCTGCTTCTGCCGCTCCTGAAAAAACGGCAGCTCCTGAGCCAGCCAAAGCCGAACAACCAGCCGCTCAACCTGCCGCTTCCGGTGGCGCTACACTCGACCTGGCCAATATGCAGGAAGTGATCCTGATGCCTCGCTTAAGCGATACCATGACAGAAGGCGTAATTGCCGCCTGGCATAAAAAAGTTGGCGACAACGTTAAAAAAGGCGACCTGCTGGCTGATGTGGAAACCGATAAGGCTACCATGGAGCTGGAAAGCTATAAAGAAGGTAAATTATTATATATCGGTGCGCAAAAAGGCGATAAAGTTCCTGTTAACGCCCTGTTGTGCATTATTGGCGATGAAAAGAAAGTGGATGTTGACAAGATCGTGGCTGCCGCCAAAGGTGGTGCTACTACTTCAGGCGCCGCTGCACAAAGCCAGCCACAGGCTGCTGCTCAAACTACCCCAACTGCCAGCGCAGCCACTGAAACTGCTGCTGTGGCCGCTGCTGACAGCAATGGCAGAGTGATCGCTTCTCCCCTCGCTAAAAAATTAGCCGCCGATAAAGGCATCGATATTTCCAAAGTTGCCGGTTCCGGCGATGGCGGTCGTATCATTAAAAGAGATATTGACAATTATACGCCTGCTGCAGGTGGCGGACAAGCCGCTCAAACTGCTGCGCAACCTGGTAAAACTACTGCCCCTGCCGTTGCTGGTCAGGTAAGCTTTGAAGATGTACCGGTTTCGCAAATGCGTAAAGTAATTGCCAAACGTTTGGCTGAAAGCAAATTCTCTGCTCCTGAGTTCTACCTCACCATGGAAATAAACATGGACAAAGCGGTAGAAAGCAGAGCCAAAATAAATGAAATTGCTCCGGTTAAGATCTCGTTCAACGACATGGTGTTAAAAGCCTGCGCTATTGCTTTGAAACAACACCCCAAAGTGAACAGCAGCTGGATGGGCGATAAGATCCGCGTTAACCATCATGTGAACATCGGTGTAGCGGTAGCAGTTGAAGAAGGCTTACTGGTTCCTGTTGTACGTTTTGCCGATCTGAAATCATTATCACAAATTGGCGCTGAAGTAAAAGAATTCGCGAAGAAAGCAAAAGATAAAAAACTGCAACCTTCAGATTGGGAAGGCAGCACCTTCACCATCAGCAACCTGGGGATGTTTGGTATTGAAGAATTCACTGCCATCATTAACCCACCAGACTCTTGTATCCTCGCTGTAGGCGCCATTAACCAGGTTCCTGTAGTGAAGAATGGTCAGATCGTTGTTGGTAACATCATGAAAGTTACCTTAACCTGCGACCACCGCGTGGTTGACGGAGCTACCGGCGCCGCCTTCCTGCAAACGCTGCAAGGGTTGTTGGAAGAGCCATTACGGATGCTCGTTTAAGAACAATGCAACTAGTTATAAAAAAGGCCCTGCTGGTAAAGTGGGGCCTTTGCTTTTTTATGGAGCTTTTCGTGAATCGGCAAAAGGCAGAGGGCAAAGGGCAGAGGGCCGCGACGCGCCAGTCGTGAATCGGCAATCGGCAATCGGCAATCGGCAATTTTGGCCTCGCGATATAATCCAACCTGTTAACTTTTCAGCAGGCCCCCGGCCCCTTCGGCGGCCGAATGTGGAGGAGAGAAATACAACCTCGCCCTAATTATTCAACTTGTTAACTCGTCAACCCTTTATCAACTCCATCAACCCTATCAACGCTATCAACTTCCAACTTTATTTCTCCTAATCACCTTCTACCTCGTTAACTTGTTAACTTGTTAACTTATCAACTTGTTAACTCGTCAACTTGTTAACTCGTCAACTGATCAACTGGTCAACTTGTAACATAACATCCTTTTATCTACTTTTACCTCAACCCAACTACCTAAACCCATGAGGCCTGTATTTTCCCTGTTGCTCGTTGTTATAAGCTTATCCTCCTGCCAATTCTATAACGAAAAAGAAGGACTCCCCTTTACCAAAGATTCCCTGATGGGCAACTGGATGCTGATACGAGTAACCAATTCAGCAAAGATCGTAAGCGGCAATAGTGATGCGCTCTATGAATACCGGGATTCGGTAATGGCGCCTTTAAACAAAAGTTTAGAACTGACTGCCTTTAACTTTCAACCCAAAGGCATTGTGACCATTGATGATGGCAAGATAGAAGAGTCAACCGGCCAGTGGTATATTAACGACAATAAGCAGATCCTGCTTCAATACAAATATCTCGTTGAGCAGGACAAATCCCTGTTTACGATCAGGCATTACTGGCACGACAGTCTGCGGCTGCAAAATCCCATTGGCAAAAATCAGGACACGCTGTTTGTTAATTACATTCTTCAAAAACTACGAACCAACGATAGCGTGCCTGATCTGTTTGATCCGGCATTGAACAAATGGCGAACAAAGCCCACGCAGCCTGAAAGCGATGAGGCTATTAAAGCCCGGCTTAAGCAGGTGATCGATTATTATTCCGGTTATTTCGCCAATATCTCCGGCAACAGGATCCCCTATTTTAATATTGAAAAATTGCTTTGCCCTATCAAGTTCTACAGCGGCGGTATAGGCATGAAGAAATTCAAGGCTGCTGATGACTGGACAAAAGTATATTACGACAGCACAGACGCGCATAAAGCGCATGGCATGCTTGACGAGGCATTTGATAAATTAAAAGGCTACCCCGATCGCGGTGGTAATTTTGCAGCTGAATATGCCGCATCGCTGAAGATGTTGGTGAAAGTGTTGTAAGTTATACAAAAGTCTCACTGGTAAAGTGAGGCTTTCGTTATATTAAGATGATATCCTGGCAGCCGGCAAACGGCAGACGGCAGAAATGAAAGGCAGTGGGAAAACTGCTGTAAGTGAATACAGGCTGAAAGCAGAAAGCATATACACCGCGACGCGGCGATTGTTGAGTGGTTAGTTGTCAACTCGTCAACTGGTCAACTAGTTAACTGGTCAACCTCTTACATTATTCCACCCAACCTTCTTCCACCTCGTTAACCTGTCAACTAGTAAACCCCCAGTAACGCAACCTTCCCATCCATAGTAGAAACAACCAACTCCTTCTTGCTTAACACGCGAACGGTATTCACCATGGAGTTATCGATCTTATGCGCCCAGATAGTTTTTTGCGTGGCCGGATCGATCGCATATACCACGCCATTGCGCGTACCAAAGAAAACCTGTCCCTCTTTTTCAATCAGCATGCTGGGCACGTGTTCATAACCAAAACCGGCATTCATTACCCAGGCCGGGTGTTGCGCTGTGCGACTGGTTGCATAGGCCGCTACGGTATCCTGCATGGTTTTTCCATACACATACTTTCCATCGGCCGAGATCCCTATCGATTCCCGTACGCGCGTTTCACTGTTCTTCCATAAGGTAGCGCCCGATACCGCATCGATGGCATACAACGTGCGGTTTGGACAAACCACATACACCACGCTGTCGTGCGCTACGGGAATACAGGCAGCAGGTGAGAAATTAACTACCGTAAAACCGGGATCCCATTGCCAGGCCAGTTGTCCATTGCTTCTGTTCACAGCATACAGATTCTTATCCCAGGCGCCAAAGATCACGTTATTGCCATAGACAAGTGGGGTGCTTACTATGGGTCCCTGTAAACCTGCAAACTTCCAGAAAGGCGAACCGTTCTTCAGGTTCAGGGCCATGAAATTGTGATCGCTTCCGCCAATAAAAACCGTGTCCTTTACAATCACCGGCGAACCCAATACCGAAGCTGCTGTTTTATACTTCCAAACCAGTTGACCGGTTAAGGTATTCAAACTATACACATAGCCATCACCTGAACCTAATACTACTTTGCCTTCACTTACAGCAGGTGATGAAAAGATAGCGCCATTGGTTTTATAGCTCCATTTCTTTTTACCGGTTTGTTGCACCAGTGCCGTTACCACGCCATTCTGATTACCGAATATTACCAAATTGTTAGCCACTGCCGGTGTTGAGATCACATTGGCATCGGAGGCAAATACCCATTTCGGTTTTACCTGCGCATATTGCTTATTGATGGCATAAGATGGACGTTCATAGTGACCAACTGTATCAACCTTGTGCAGTAGTACTTTTGTCCAGGGCTGTAGTGGCTCGCCACCCGGACGGCGCTCCGTATATACAATGGAATCAGGTGTTACATCCACCAGGTTATATCCGCCCAATGGCGCTTTGGCCCGCAGGTTCGACCGGCCCATAACTCCGGGAATACCTTCAAAATTCAGGGCTTGGTTGTTATGGCCATGACCGCACATAATCATCAGTGTATTATACTTTTTTAACCGGTCGGTAATTTCGTACCAGTTGTCGAGGGCGTTATCGATGGGATAGTGATTGCAAAATATGATGGGTTGATTGTTGGGCGTTTTAGCCAGCACACTATCCAGCCACACAATGGCATTGCGGGGCACATGGCCATCGCTCATACGCACATATGGACCCGAAGCGCACCCGATAAACCGGATGCCATTGTAGTCGAATTTAAATTTATCGTACCCGAACGTGCTGGTGTAATGATCGCCGCCGCTTTCACTCCACCCCGCATCATGGTTACCCGGAATAATGTAGTATTTCGGTTTTAAACTGTCCAGTATTTGTTTGGCCTTCGCCAGCTGCGCATCGGTGCCCAGTTCGGTAATATCGCCGGTGATGATCACAAAGGCCACATCGTTCAACTGGTTAATATCCTGTATCGTATGCCGCAGGTCTTCTTCTGCCGAACCATTGGGCGAGCCGATGTGGGTATCACTAATATGAATAAAACGAAAGGGTTTGATCTGCGCCTGACCCAGGATAGCTCCCAACAACAACATGGAAGTAATGAATAGCCTTTTCATGGTTGCCAAATTAAGATAATAATAGAGAGCAAATACCAGCAGAAAACGGCAACTCCGAGTTAATGGGAAAATTAGCAAATATGAAAATGTGAAAATGAAACACAGCTCACGTGAGTGCTTCGCGTGAGCTTGTATTATTCACAGCCGCTGACAGCTGTGTATTTCATTTGCCAGTTTTCACATTGTTCTTCCTATCTTTAAAGAGTCCGTTCCGGTTTAACCGGGGCGGACTCTTTTATGTTACAGTCATCTACCATTCAACTACTCAGGTTTCATTTTTCATTTTTCCTGTTACCGGTATACCTGTTTGCTGTAAGTCAGGTTCCCGTTATTAATACATCACATGCGGTATTGATATTTTTCATTCTTCATTTCCTGGTATATCCATCCAGCAACGGTTACAACTCGTATATGGATCGCGATGAAACGCCTATTGGCGGGATCAGGAATCCCAAACAACCAACGCGCCAGTTATTTTATGTAAGTGTTATTATGGACGCACTGGCCATCATATTAAGTCTTTTTATCAGTTACTGGTTTACTATTTGCATAATAACCTATATAGCCGCCTCAAGGGCGTACAGCTACCGGGGCATCAGGCTTAAAAAACATCCGGTGGCGGGCTATGTAACGGTAATAATATTTCAGGGCGCCGTAACGTATTTTATGGTTTATCACGGAAGCAGCATTGACAAAACGATAACAGTGCCACTGGCAGATATGGTGGCGGCCAGCTTACTGATCGGTGGCTTTTATCCCCTCACCCAAATTTACCAGCACGAAGCCGATAAAAAAGACGGCGTAATTACCATCAGCGCTTTATTAGGCTACCGCGGCACTTTTATATTTGTGGCACTGGTATACACCCTGGCCATGAGTGTGCTGGCCATGTCGTTCTTCTCCCATAATGAACAAAATAAATTTATCGTCTTAGCAACTGTGATGCTACCAATTCTCGTATATTTTTTCAGGTGGGCAGGTTTGGTGTGGAAAGATGTTGGCAATGCAAATTTTGCCAATACCATGCGGATGAATATGCTGGCATCCATCTGTACCAACCTTGCATTCCTTACCTTATTAATCTGGAGGGGATTTTGAGTAAAATAATTGCCATCGGTACCGCTGTGCCCGCATTCCGGCACAAGCAGGAAGATATTCTGCAATTCATGCAGCTTATTTATTCGTTTACTGAAGCCGACAAACGCCGGTTACGTTTTCTGTATCATCAAAGCCATATTGATACCCGTTATTCTGTGGTCCCCGATTACAGCCGGCCCTGCCCGGAATGGAAATTCTATCCGCATACCGAAAACCTGGAGCCATTTCCATCACTTGAGTTGCGCATGACCTGGTATCATAAATATGCGCCGCAATTATCGGTGAACGCTATCCGCGATTGTATCGATGGTAAATTATCAGAATCTGAGATCACGCATTTGATCACCGTTAGCTGTACCGGTCTCAGCGCCCCCGGCCTCGACCTGCAAGTGATGGAATTGCTCGATCTGCCGCGTAACACCGCACGTTCTTCCATCAACTTTATGGGTTGCTATGCCGGCGTTCACGCTTTGAAAACCGCCGATGCTATTTGCCAGGCCGATAAACAGGCAAAGGTGCTGATCGTGTGCACGGAGCTGTGCACGTTACATTTTCAACGGGAGCCAACGATGGATAACATTGCATCGAGCCTGTTATTTGCCGATGGCAGCGCCGCTGCGGTAGTTACAGCCGATGAGCA
>JAJKIL010000484.1 GCA_021154515.1 Niastella sp.
ATGGCTGTAATATTGTTCACTACTTCTTCGGCAGAAGCTTTATCGCGGGAATAATTGATAACGATGTCGGCGCCCAGGGCGGCATAACGTTCTGCAATGGCTTTACCTAAACCTCTGGCTGATCCGGTAATTAAGGCTACTTTGTTTTTTAAGGTATTCATAAGTTGCTGTTTTAAATTTTTTTGATTTATTTTCTCTGTTTGATTTGTTGACCCAAAGATGGCTTATGAACGACCCCTGGAACGTACAAGGATTACAGCAAGAGTTGCAAATTTCTAAGATTGCTTCGCCCGCCGAATCCGCCGGCTGGCGGAGAAGGCGGGCCTGCTTGTTGATTTCTAAGATTACCTACATTTGCTGTTAAGCAGTTCTAATTGAACCACTATGCAACCAAAACAGATCCTAAGAGAACACGTAGCCAAAATTGCCAAACTCAATGATGAAGAGTTTGAAAACTTCTTCAACCGGTTCGAGTTAAGGTCCTATAAAAAGGGACAAACCATTATTGCCGCAGGTGACAGCGTAGACCGCGAGTACTTCGTGCTGAGCGGCTGTCTTAAATCCTTTTATATAAATGATGATCTGAAAATGTTCATCCTGCAGTTTGCCATGCCTACCTGGTGGACGTCGGATTATAATGCGCTGTACACGAACGCCAAAGCAACCATCAGTGTTGATTGTATAACCGATGCAGAAGTGCTTAGCCTCAGCAATGAGAACCGGGAAGCGCTGTGCAGGGAGATTCACCAGGCGGAACACTTTTTCCGCTGGCGTACGAACAGGGGATATGTGGCTTCGCAGAAAAGATTACTGAGTATGATGAACAATGACGTGAAGCACCGGTATGAAGAACTGATGGCCC
Source organism: Niastella sp. (assembly GCA_021154515.1). Taxonomy (GTDB): domain Bacteria; phylum Bacteroidota; class Bacteroidia; order Chitinophagales; family Chitinophagaceae; genus Niastella. The sequence continues at coordinate 863 of JAJKIL010000484.1, forward strand.
AATATCCCGAACTTTACCAGATAGTTCCCAAACAATTAATAGCGGCCTACCTCGGTGTTTCGCGGGAAACGCTCAGCCGCCTGCATCATTGATCCAACTGTGATCTACATCACAAACAACTGGTTCACATTCAAATGTGATCTGCCTCACGCAATCACGCCGTTAATCTGTCTCATCTTTGTGTGGTAATAAAAAACACACAAAGAAATGAAAGATCAAAAATTCGAAATCGCCGTTGCTCAGAGCAATATCGATTGGACCGGTAAAAAAGTAACCGGCGCACATTGGGGAACCATTGCCGTTAAAAATGGTAACCTTTCTGTAAGTGATGGTAAATTAACTGGTGGTAAATTTGTCATCGACACCGCATCCATCAAGATCCTGGACGTAACCGATCCCGCTACCAATGCTCAATTTTACGGCCACCTGGCTTCAGACGACTTCTTTTCAATTGATCAGTACCCCGAAGCTGATTTTGAGATCACTTCTGTGAACAACAATCGCGTTACCGGAAACCTGACTATTAAGGGTATAACTCATCCTGTTAGTTTCGATGCAAATGTGACCATCGCAGATGAGACCCTTACGGCCACTGGTAAAATTGTGGTTGACCGTACCAAATATGGCATCAAATTCCGTTCAGGCAATTTCTTTACAAACCTGGGCGACACCCTTATCTACAATGACTTCGATTTAAATGTAAACATCACTGCAAAAGCTGCTTAACAGCGGCTTTTGCCTAAAACTTATCTATATGCCATTCGTAAAAATTTTAGTGACCCGTGAAGGCGTTACCCGCGAGCAAAAGAGACAACTCATTCAAGGCGTGACCGATGTGATCACGGATGTGTTGAACAAAGATCCACACCTGACCCATATCGCCATTGAAGAAGTAGATACAGATAACTGGGGATATGCAGGCGAACAAATATCCATATTACGTGAACAAGGCCTAACAGCTGATAAAAAATAACGAAAATGAAAAAGCAAACAATTATAATAACCGGCGCCTCTTCAGGCATAGGCAAGGAAACAGCAAGATATTTCCTGGAGAGAGGTGATAATGTAGTAATTAACTCAACCACAAAAGAGAAACTGGAAAAGGCTTACCGGGAACTGGGCGCAGGGCCTAACCTGGCTATGGTAGCCGGTGATGTAAGTAAAAAAGCAACTGGTGAAAAACTGGTAGCAACCGCTGTTGAAAAATTTGGTTCCGCGGATGTATTGGTGAACAATGCCGGGATCTTTGAAACCAAACCTTTTCTGGAAGTAGATGAAGCCTATCTTGACCGCTTTTTAACTACTAACCTGAAAGGGACCTATTTCACTACCCAGGCAGTTATTCCGCAAATGCTGAAACAACAGGGAGGGGTGGTGATCAATATTGGAACACCGCTCGTTTATCACGCTTTAGGTGGAGTTCCTATTACCGCACCTATGGCAAGCAAAGGCGCTATTCATGCATTGACTTTACAACTGGCTGCCGAATTCGGCAAACAGAATATCCGGGTTAATACAGTGGCTCCCGGCACAATTCGTACCCCCATGCATGGCGACACTGCTGATCAAACAGCCGGGATACACCTGATTAACAGGATAGGTGAATCGCAGGATGTAGCAGAAATGATCTATACGATAGCCAAAAGCAATTTCATCAGTGGCGCCATCATTAATGTAGACGGTGGTTACGGCGCCGGTCATAATTTGAATTGATATGGTAACTATCTTATTAATAGCTTTGTTGTTCCCGCAAAGCGTGAGCAACAAAGCACAAAACACTACAACAATGGAAACCATCCAAACCGATTCTGCAGCAATTGCATACGCATTGGAAGAATACTACTTCAAAGGCATTTATGCAGGCGATGTAGATCTGTTAAACAAGATCTTTCATCCTGGTACGCTGTTGTTTGGCGATGTAAAAGGACAGCCGTACGCCAAAACGCTGGAAGTATACCTGGATGGCGTTAAGAATCGTCAAAGCCCCAAGGATTCAGGAAAGCCATTTAAAGGCACCATCCTGAATATTAAAGCGGTCAACTCAATTGCCATTGCCGAGGTAACGGTAAAAATGTACGATTTTGATTATCATGAATTCCTTTCCTTTCACCGGATCGATGGTAAATGGTTCATCGTAAATAAAATGATTAGCGACACAAACAAGTAAATTACAAGTCATGTGGTACAATACAAAAGCAACGGAAATGTTGGGTATCGAATACCCGATCCTGCAAGGTCCCTTTGGTGGTAACTTGTCATCAGTTGATCTGGTGGCTACTGTATCCAATGCCGGTGGACTGGGTGGTTACGGTGCATATACAATGAGTCCACAGGAAATTTATGACATTGACAAGCAGATCAAAGCTGCTACCAATAAACCTTACAATATTAATTTGTGGGTGTCTGATACCGATGCCATCAATGGCAGCGTAACCGATGAACAATATGCACAGGCTACAAAATTATTTAAACCTTATTTCGATGAAGCCGGGATTCCATTACCAGCTAAACCAGCTCCATTTGCATCGCGGTTTGAAAACCAGTTGCAGGTTATCTTAGACATCCGGCCCAAAGTATTCAGTTTTATGTTCGGCACCCTGCCGCAAAGTGTGCTTGAACAATTCCGCAAACTTGGCATTGTAACAGTGGGCGCCGCTACCACGCTCGATGAAGCAATAGCGTTGGAACAAACCGGTGTTGATATGATCATTGCTTCCGGTTTTGAAGCAGGAGGCCACCGCCCCTCATTCATGGCTGCTGCAGAAGCATCAACCACCGGAACATTTGTGCTGGTACAATTACTGAAAGAAAAAATAAAAACGCCCATCATTGCTGCAGGTGGTATTGCCAATGGCCGTGGCATTGCAGCCGCTTTAACCCTGGGCGCCGATGCAGCCCAGATAGGTACGGCATTCCTCGCCACAGAAAAATCGAATGCCCTTCCCATACATAGAGAAATGCTGTTTTCCAACGCTGCCAAATACACTACTTTATCACGGGCGTTCACCGGCAGGCTGGGTCGGGGCATTACCAGCAGAATAGCAAAAGAATTATCCGGTAAAGAAAATCAATTCCTCCCGTTCCCCCTGCAAACTACATTCATGTCATCACTGAGAAAGGCAGCCCTCGATAAACAGAAATGGGATATGATCTTATTCTGGGGCGGACAAATTGCTCCGGTATTAAAGCACAGAAAAGCAAAGCAACTAATGGATTCGTTGATTGAAGAAACCACTGCCTGGTTCAGGGATGTAAATAATCATTAAAATGAATTGTATGAACACCTCAAAAGTCTGGTATGTTACCGGCGCCTCACAAGGGCTCGGACTAACCCTGGTTAAAAAACTACTTGAAAACGGATACCGCGTTGCAGCAACATCACGCAACGTACAAAAGTTAAAAGAAGCAGTGGGCGTTATAGATTCCGGTCGGTTTCTGCCCCTGGTAGTTGACCTGAATAACCTGGATTGTATTGATGAATCTGTTCAGCAAACGCTGGCAGCATTCGGTCGTATCGATGTAGTGGTGAATAATGCCGGTTATGGTATGACGGGAACCGTAGAGGAAATTGAAGAGAAGGAGATCAGGACCATTTTTGATGTGAATGTTTTTGCCGCAATCAATGTTGTTAAGAAAATATTACCCCTGCTGCGGAAACAACGCTCAGGATACATTATAAATATTGGCTCCGTAGCCGGATTTGTTGGCGCACCCGGCTGGGCCATTTACAGCGCCACCAAAGCAGCGCTTGCCTCTTTTTCAGAAGTGCTTGCATTAGACCTGAAAGAGTTTGGGATTAATGTAACAGTGGTGGAACCATCAGGCTTCCGTACAGGTTTTCTAACCGCCGATTCACTTGCCTATAGAGAAAGTAAGCTCGACGGTTATCAGGCCGTTAAAGACACGGCAAAGCGCTACCTGGATGGGAATGGTGTTCAACCAGGCGATCCCGGTAAAGCATCAGAAATATTAATTGAGTTGGCCGAAAGCGATCAGCCACCACTGCATTTGTATTTAGGACAGGATGCCTACAACCGGGTGGCGAAGAAATTGAACGCAATGACTACCTCCCTCGAAGAATGGAAGACAGTGAGTATCTCCGCAGATTTTCAAACAGTAAAAGATTAAATAAAACCGGCTTTACCCACAATAAATAATTATGCTTAATTGACGGGTGCGTTTGAAACTTCGGAAAAAAAGGCAGGATTTAATTGAAATATCCGAACAACCGGTGTGGGAGCCTGATTAAGAACTTTACATAAGGTATTAATTCTCATTTATATGAGTTGCCGCGTAGATGTGATTAAATATTCTTTGTTACATAAGGGCCAGAGTATATTACCTTTCCAATTAAGAATGTATTTTAGCGACCTTAAAAAACAAACTATGGCCAAAGAAACCATTGTAAAAGAAAATCCAGTGATTGACGCATTAAGAAAACTGAAAGAAGAAGAAATGGAGATTTCGGCAAAATTAAAGCCTATTCAGGAAGCGATCAGTGCCCTTGAAAAAATTCTCGACAAATCTTCTAAAAAGGCGCCTAAGCCTGCAAAAGAAGCTTCGAGTGATGCTACAGCTGAAGAAACTGCACCAGAGGCAGCAGAAGAAGAAGCAACTGCATAAAAAGGCGAAGCAAGCTGACTCTCTGAACCAGACCCGCATAAGATCAAGTCTTATGCGGGTTTTTTGTTTGCTACAAACAGCGATGTCTATTTTGCAATGGCCGCATTAGGTTGATAGTTGGCGTACCACTTGCACAGCTCTGTTAGATTTCCGTTGGCGTCGATCAAAGCAGAAGACCACATTTGTGGGCTTTTAGGATCGCCTGAGAACCAGGAATAACGTTTTACATAATCCAGCGCTTCCAGTTTAGGCAGTATATTTTGCATAAAGGCCAGTACCTGTGCTGGTGTATAGGGATTGTTTTCAGGCTTTGTAGCGTTCCAGTCGGCAGGAGCGAATTCAGTGATCCAGATGGGAAGTTTGTATCTATTGTAGACCTCTTTTAATGTATTGAGGTAAACGTTCTCATCAACATTGGCATACATATGCACGCAGATAAAATCAACACGGCGTCCCTGTACTTTGCAGGAATCGAGGAAATCATATATCCACTTGTTGGTAGGCCAGTCTGCAGCGGGACTACCCAGCGGTAACCCAATGCTTTCCAGTTGCGGCCATAATTTCAATGCTTGCGAAACCGACACGTTTGACTGGTCGCCACGGTTGGGCTCATTAAAACCCAACACATATTTTATTTTACCATCATCTTTCAACTTTTTCACTGCAGCAATATTATTGGCCGTTACATCGGCCGCTCCCCAGAACATGGGAACAAACTCACAATTTTGGGGAGAACCATCGTGCAGTTCTTTACCCCAGGTATAATACCAAAAGGGCTTTAAAGCCAATACATCGGCATTCCAGGAACCATACTGCATATTAGTGGAGAAATCAGCCCCCTTTTTGCCAGAACCTTGTGCAGGATTGTCGGGTGATTTAGAATCTTTGGAACAGCCGCCCAGGAATAAAGCAAATACCAGGGCAGGAATCAAATAATAGCGGGTCATTCTTGATTTGGATTTTACAATAGAAACGGATTAAATAAATTATTGCTGTCCGTTAGCAGCAATATTGGTGCCGCCTTTTGACGGCTCTCAATATGTAATAATTATTGCATGTTTGGGAACGTTGTGCTGCCTTAAAAGTATTTCTCCATGCTCAATCCATAGCTCATAAACAAGTTCTCCGTAGAAGTAATGTTCTGCCTGTTATAGTTGAACGAAGTAGTGAAGTTGAGCCATTTATACAGTTTGATAGAGAAGTTGGCTTTTAGCTTCAGAATATAATCACTGCCATCAGAAAAAGAAGGCTGATAAAAGTTAATGCCATCGAAGCGGAATATTTCTTTAATAATAAACCGGTATTTCAATCGTAAAGAATTACGAACGGTCTGGTAACTGGTTTGTCCTTTCTGATCAGGGATGCTCAGATCGGTGGTTTCAAACAAAGGCCCATCGCTTATTTCCAGGTTGGCGTTATCTGTGTTTACAAAAGTATAGCCAACGCCCGCACCCGCCTGAAACCGGTTATTAAGCTTTAAGGAAAAACTTTTTTCATAGCTGGTAAGTGCCCAGTAATAAAATTTCTGAACGCCCTTCAATATATCCAGGTTGAGTATTCCCAATAAATCATCATTCGTTTTTGAGATGGGGTTCTTACCATACACATGACTGGCCATACTGTTGATGGAAAATTTCTTTTTACTTACCTGGAAGGTTAGCGAATTATTCAGCAGGTAAGTGGATCCTGTCGTATTCGTTCTGTTTAAATTACCCGTTCCCGAAAAATTTGCATAGTAGTTAACCGTATCACTAAACTGGGCGAACCCTGCCAGCTGCATCATGCACAGGCATATTACTATCAATAAAGCACACTTTACAGTCATAGTCAAATATAGTTGAAATCAAAAAAAGCATGCCATGTTGCCATTTCATTTTTTATGAAGGCGGGAATGATTTTTTGAGCAACAATAGAAAGTAAATCATTTGTTATGAAAGCAATTTCATTGGTTCCACATACAACAAATGTCTCTATTGAAGAAATAGGTGAGCCGCAGATCGGTTCACCCTATGATATAAAAATAAAAGTATTGCAGGTTGGTATTTGCGGCACTGACCGGGAAGAAGCCGAAGGTGGCCGTGCCGATGCGCCTGCTGGTAAACATGAATTGGTGATTGGCCATGAAATGTTTGGACAGGTAGTTGAAATCGGCAGCAAGGTGCTGTCTGTAAAGCCAGGAGATTACGGTTTATTTACTGTTCGGCGGGGTTGTGGTGAATGCGAAGCCTGCCGGAATAATAGAAGTGATCTTTGCTACAGTGGCCGGTATACCGAAAGAGGTATCAAGGAAGCCGATGGGTTTCAAACAGAATTTGTAATAGATCAGGAACAGTACTTTATAAAAGTACCTGAACAAATAAAACATATTGGGGTATTAACTGAACCCATGTCTGTAGCTGCCAAGGCGATCGATGAAGCAATGATAATTCAGGGTGCAAGACTGAAAGATATTTTGCCTGCAGGCAACTGGTTAAAAGGTAAAAAAGCATTGGTGGCTGGTCTGGGTCCCATTGGATTGATGGCCGCTTTTGCCCTACGGTTACAAGGTGCGAACGTGATGGGTCTTGATATTGTTGATGAAAATTCTTTACGCGTACAAATTTTAAAACAGATAGGCGGAACCTATATAGATGGACGAAAAGTGCAAACTACCGATATAGATGACAACTTTGGCGAAGCCGATTTTGTTTTTGAAGCAACGGGCATAGCCAAATTGCAGATACAACTGATAGATGTATTAGGCGTTAACGGAATATATGTAGCCACTGGCATTCCTGCCGGTGATCGACCCCTGACTATTGCGGCCGGGAATATGCTGCAGCAGCTGGTGCTTAAGAACCAGGTATTACTCGGCAGTGTGAATGCCAGCATCCACCATTACAAACAGGCTGTGGAATATTTGCAGGCGGCCAATGAAAACTGGCCCAACGAGATCGGGAAAGTAATAACGGAGAAGATTCCCTATACCCAATTTCGCGAAGCCTTTTTTATCCATGATCATGAAGAGATCAAAGTGGTTATTGAATGGAGTTAACGCAAGCAGTGAATCAAATTTCATATAAAAAATAAGGATGCTCGTAACCGGATTTTTTTAGCACATGTTTGGCTACATTAAACACTTTTACCTTACCGGCAATACTTCCCTCCAGCTTCCCTACATGTGCATGCCCATGAAACACCACTTCAACATCGCGACGCAATAACGGCTCAGCCAAACGGGAAGAACCTAAAAATGGGAAGATCTGTTCCGGTTCGCCCTGAACAGTTTCTTTTATGGGTGAATAGTGCAGCAGGGCAATTTTTTTTATGTTAGCGTGCTCCTGGTCAAGGCGGGCAAGCGCCAGGTCAAGATGCAATGCTTCTTCAACAGCTTCCTGCACAAATGATTTCATGGCGCCTTCACCAAACATCGACAACATGTGGTTATCGAAACCACCGCCAAAACCTTTCACGCCCGCAAAGCCAACACCTGCAATTACCACCGCTTCACCATCCAGGATGTGAACATTGGGATGATTTTGTACGATCTGTCTGATGAGTTTATGCCGGCTCTTTTCATGGTCGTGATTACCCAGCACCCCAACAACGGGGATCGAACAGGATTTTAATTCTGCAACAAGGGTATGAGCTTCCGATTCGTCACCGGTATCAGTTAGATCGCCACAGATGGCAAGCACATCAGCATTTTTCGAAACGTCAATAAAAAAATCGACCCATTTCCCTTTATCCGTATCCCGAATGTGAAGATCGCCAACAGCGGCAATACGTGTTTTCCTTTCAGTGAACATAATCAAATTGTTTTAATGGTACAAGCTTTATAACCCCATTCCCTGATGTCGATCTCATATTGAGTTTGATCGATTACCGGGCCTCTGCATACTTTTTCGATGGGGGCGGGCAATTCATACTGTTCAGCAGCTTTTGCAAGCAATTCATCAAAAAGCCATTTGGGAATGATGGAATGAAATTCTGATGGATAAACGAATTGAAAGGAGAGGAGTTGACTTAATAAGAGATGCCAGTGCAGGTCCATTTTACGCGCGAGCCACTTCCAATCGAAGTTCTTTCCCTGTTTCAGTAATACATGGTTGATATCAGCGCCATCGAACCGTTCTCGGTTCTGGACATAAATTTTGCACCACACCAATTCTTCGGGTGACAACATTTTAATTGTAAAACCCATAAAATCGGCCTGGTGCGCGCGTTGCAGCCAGTCGTCGTCAACGTGGCAAACACTATTAGGCGTATCGAAAAGGATATCGATATAATAGTCGCCTTTAAATATTTTGGCCAGCCAGCGAATATCTGTAAGCTCGGTACGAAAGCCTTTTGCAGCGAAATATTTTAATATTTTGGGGTATTCGCTCGCCGGACAAAACACATCCAGGTCCTTAGTATTTCTGAAAATGCCGGTATGGTGAAAAATGGCAAAGGCCCCGCCGAGCATATATTGGGCGCCGCTTTCCTGTAGCAGTTGAAGGGCTTCCCGGTAAAAATCAAGGGCTTCCTGATTCTCCTGTTGTCTTAATGTTGTCATGTGATATTTTTAGCAAAATTGTTGCCTGACCAGTGCCAGGGTTCTTCCCCGGATTGGGGAAACCTGATCTGCCTGATAAATTGGAGGCGGAGCGTAAATTTTAAGGTTTCCTTTTCTTTCAGAAGAGTATATTAGCATAACGCCACCCGAACGCCTGATCGAAATTCAACCAAACATGCACAGATTTGTAGCAATTATTACACTGCTTCTTTCCAGTAAAATTATCTATGCTCAAAAAACTATCCTTGAATTCAAAAGAGGAAGGAAAGTTATTTCCAGGTATTGGGAAGGGGCAGAAATAGCCTTTATCGGATGAGAAGGTGATTGGGAAAAAGGTGTAATTAAAAAGCTCAAAAGCGATTCAATATATATCCGGCCTTCTTACGTTCGCTATTATCTTATGGGTACAGATACGATTACATTAAACACACTCGGCTTTTCAATTGCCGACATTCGTGCAATGCCAAAAAGAGGGATATTGATAGATTATAAGAATGGGAGTTTTCAAATAAACAGGGCCGGCGGACATGTGCACTTTTATTGG
>JAJKIL010000485.1 GCA_021154515.1 Niastella sp.
AATTTATTACTTGGCAATGAAACCACCAACCCCTACAGGCTTAATGTAGCGGATGGAGATGTACGAATAAATAGTCTTTCAGGCGGCGGCGATGTTCTTGTTGGAAGCGATAACAATGGTGTGTTGACCAAGCTTCAGTTAGGTGAAAATTTATACATGGAAGATGGAAGGCTGAATGTTGTATATCCCTCCACTCGTCAAACTTACTGGCAGTACATGGCAGTACTATCTCAGGAAGGCACTACTGCACCAGGGGGATTTGCGTTTGTAAACAACATGGGCAATATTCAATGGACACGTGTGGCCACCGGTATTTATACGGCTACGCTTGTCGGCGCTTTTGCCAGCGGCTTTACGTTTTTCAGAAGTGAGGCGTCTGATGAAAATGGCCATGCAGCATTCGTTAAGATGTACAGAAGCGGTAACGGCACGGTAACCATGGTGGTTAAAGATGAGTCGCGGAATAATACTGACAACTGGAAAGGCATTTCAGTGGAGATAAAAGAATATGCTCAGGATTAAATTTAGTCACTGCACTTCATACAAGGTGGTTTTTGGTTTAACCCTTCTTTGAAAAGAAGGGTTTTTTATTTTCGTTTAGAATCGCCATTACGGGAAATTTATACGTTTCGTTTTTCTTTTTTAAACGTATCGATTTACCCTTCTTACCATATACTACGTAGCGGGCTATACGATAACTTTTTAATAACAATCCCTTCAGCGGATCCTATACGGATATTATTGAACGGACTGGTTGGGAAAAAGGTCTCTGTCATACCGGTTAAACCACCATCGGCAAACAGTTCTACAGAACTAACATCTATTATCAGCGAACAATTCAGATCGCTTGCCCTGCTTATACGGGGCGCCACATGCCTGCCGGCAAAATCTTTCTGAAAACTTATATTTCCCGATTTAGTGCGATCGATGAAATATTCCTTTTTTTGGTTGTCATATCCTATCACTACCTGTTCTCCGGCATTGTTGGAAAGAATAACTGAAAGATCTTTCGAGGGAACAAGACTAAGATCAAGACGCACAGGCAATGCTATTTTTCCGGTTGAAGCCCCTACATCGAAGGAGTTCTTAACCTTTACATTTTGCAACACAACCGGTTTCGATTGAAGCGTATTCAATTCTGCAACTGGTTGCTGCGTTATAAAGATCTCCTTACCAACATGCTTTAGTTTCAACTCACGAGGTATGGTCATTGCATTTCTCCATGTTTTTGTAGGAACCACATTCGCATATAACCAGTTACTCATCCAGCCTAAAAATATTTTCCTGTTGCCTGTATTGCTCCAGGTAATACCGGCATATTCATCAGGTCCATAATCGAGCCACCTGGTATCCCTGTACAAAGGAGTAAACTTATTGCCGTCGAAGTCGCCTATAAAATATTGGGTAGCCGACCCGCCATTAGGACCACCCGGATTTACATTCACGATCAGCACCCAGATCTTTTTCCCATTATCATCCAATGCGAATAGATCGGGGCATTCCCAAACACCACCATGAGCACCCACGTCTGAACCGAATTCACTTTCCTTTGTCCAGTTTTTTAGATCAGGAGAAGAATAAAACGTTATCCTGTCTTTGGTGGCAAGCGTCATTATCCATTTATGCTGCTGTTCATACCACATTACTTTGGGATCACGAAAGTCGGTAATACCGGGATTTTTCAAAACCGGGTTGCCTGCATATTTCTTCCACGTTTTACCATTGTCGAGGCTGTAAGCAATACTTTGATTCTGAAAGTTGTTCCTGCCTTCTTTTTCACCATGAGGATCATGATGAGTAAAGATGGCCACTAAAGGCGCCTGCCCGTTTTTACCCAAACCCGAAGTATTGTTTTTATCTACCACTGCACTACCTGAAAATATATAACCCAGGCTATCTGGATAGAGTGCAATGGGCTGTTGCTGCCAGTGAACCAGGTCTTTGCTGGTAGCATGGCCCCAATGCATGGGGCCCCACACGGTACTATCGGGGTAATATTGAAAGAACAGGTGCCAGGTACCGTTATAATATACCATACCATTAGGGTCGTTGGTCCATTTTTCTTTTGGTGAAAAATGGATCTGCGGGCGGTACATCTCCTTATACAACTGCTGGGCATAGGATGATCTTACCAATAAAGCCGATATAAAGGTGGCTGTTGTAAATAACCATATCTTTTTATTCATGCAGCAAGCTTTTAATTAAACAATCAATACCCGGGGTTTTGCTTATATAATCCTTTGGTGAAGGTAATTTCTGACTGCGGAATGGGCAAATATTCATCCCTGCCGGCAGTAAAAACAGCGGTTGCCAGAAAGGTTCTCCTGTTTTTTTCAATGGAGATATAATCATTCAGCACCTGTGCAGCAATTCCCCATCTCACCAGGTCAAAAAACCGCTGCCCTTCTGTAGCAAATTCCAGGCGTCTTTCCCACTGCAGCGCTTTACGGGCATAATCCTGCGTCCAACCTACCGCAGTATATGGTTGCACATTGTAGCTGGAAGCAAAACTGCCATCCAACTTTTTCAGTTTTCCTGTACTGGCTGCGGCCCTGGTCCTGATCTGATTGATAAGGGGCAGTGCTTTATCGGGTTGTCCCAACTCAATATAGGCTTCTGCCTGTATCAATAAAATTTCATCGTAACGGATAATGTCATAATTTTTTGCAACACCCATAAAAGGGCCGTTTTTGAAGTATGAAGAACTCGTGGCCAGTTGCTGATTGCGCATAGTATGAAAATTACCATACACACCGGGATCGCGTACCCAGCTGCTACTGAACAATTTTGTATTGTCATACTTGTAAACATGCCCCTCTATACCTACAGTATGATCAAGACGCACATCCACTGTTGTAGTACTTAAATTTGCGATGCTGCTATTAAATGTAGAAAAATTAGGCAGGCCGTTGGCATTCGTTGTATAAGCATTTACCAGGTTCTGGCTGGCAGCATGAAAACCACAGCATCCATATTGCGGGGCGCCATGCGGATAATTCAACCCATCCTCGTAATTTAATCTGCCTGCCGTAGTTCCATCGTTGATCGTAAACTGAATGGCAAATATCGATTCCGGGCCGTTTTCTGTTTCAGGCAAAAAGTTATCAGAAATATCGGCGCTTAATGCATATTTACCCGAGGCTATAACCGACTGGCATAGGGCAACCACTTCCTGTAATCTTGTTTTGTTAATATTAATCACCTGATGTGTCGCATTCTGTTCATACGCCTGGAAGAGCCGTAATTTTGCCAGGTAGGCGTGGGCTGCATATTTATTGGGCCGTCCTAACTGGGTTTGGGTTTCAGGCAAATTGTCAATAGCAAACTGAAAATCGTCGGCTATTTTATTCCAGGATGCTTCCCACGACAGATCGTTAGACACTTTTAAAATGTCGTCTGGCGTAGCCGTTTCATCAAACAGAGGAATGTTCTTATACAAAAGCTTCATGGTAAAAAAGCTATGCGCCCTTAAAAATTTCAGTTCCGCCAGCCTTGATTTTTTTGCCGGGAATGCAGATTCATCCAAATTATTTACAGCACGAAGGGCCACATTAGCCCGCGAAATGGATTTGAATAAATTTTGCCAGGTGCGCGGAACAAAGATCACCATGGAGGGTGTTACCAGGTTATAATGTTCCAGGGCATCTACTTCCCCAACGTCGGCAGTGCCACCACCGCCTTTATACGCATCATCTGACCGAACGCTTCCATAAGCCCACATACTATATATAGGACCAATCATGTCGCCATTACCTATGCCGGCGTAGGCAGCCGTAACTAATCCTTCAACTGCAGTAGGCGATGTAAGATCTGTCGATGACAGCACGCCCGTTGGCGTATATTCAAGTTGCTTTTTACAGGAACCGAAAAACAAAATGGCTGAAGCTATAAAAGCCGGTATATATTTCTTGTTCATTTTGATACTGCTTTTGGAGTTAATTAAAATGCGGCGTTAACACCGAAGGTGAAAGTTTTGGGTATGGGTATCAGGTTAATGTTTGTTCTTTCCGGATCGGGTCCCTGGAAATTTTTGTTTTTAAACAGGAACAGGTTTTCAGCCATCCCATACAGACGTAATGATGTAAAGAACTTTTTAATAGTTACATTATACCCAAGCTGAATATTCCGCATTTTAAAATAAGAGGTGCTAACTATAAAGTAATCAGAAGTGCGGCTTTCGTTATTGTCATCTTTAAGTGTTAAGGCCGGGATGCTGGTATTTGTATGCTGTGGGGTCCAACCGTTAAATACACCGGGGCCAACATTTTCCCGGCTTTTCATCAGGTTGTTGAAGAGCGTGTACACATCGTTTCCTTTTCTGCCCGTTACACCAGAACCGAATATAGACAGATCGAATTTTTTGTAGGTTAGGTCAACCCTTATGCCATATTCCAGATCAGGAAGCGTAGTGCCTATCCAGGTTCTGTCGAGATCATTAATTTCGCCATCATTGTTAATGTCTACATAACGGATCCTTCCGGGACCGGCGCCTATTTGTTTGGGCGCTTTATTTACTTCATCCTGTGATTGAAAAAGTCCGTTTGTTTTATAACCAAAAAGATCAAATTGCGAGTGACCGATAATGGTATTTACCAGGTTGCCCGGATATGCGGGGCGTACACTTTCGGGTAACTCTGTTATTTTGTCTCTGAAATGGGCAAAGTTTGCTTTTACATCATAACTGAAATCTCCTTTTCTTTGTCCCTGGTAGCCAACCACGAGTTCCCAGCCCTTATTTGTTTTAGAAGCTCCGTTTACCGCTTTCGTTTGTCCTTCACCCAAAGCCGATGCTACGGGTGGAGTAATTAAGATCCCCGTCGTTTTACGCGAAAAGAAATCGAACGAGCCATAGATCCTGTTTTTAAACAGGGCAAAGTCAATTCCTGTATTGATCTCATCAGTGGTTTCCCATTTCAGATCCTGGTTTTGTGCCTGTATCTGAACAAAGCCCGAAGGAAGTGTGCCGGTATTGGCACCCGATAAAGAATAGGCGGTGCCTATATTCATATATTGCTCCCAAAATCCTGGCGTTAATTGATTCTGCGTGGTGCCGTATCTGGCATCGAAGAGCCCAAAACGAGCCAGGTCGCCAATTTGCTGATTACCTACCCGGCCAATACCAGCTCTTAATTTTAATTCAGAGAACAATGTCTGTTTGTTCATGAAGGCTTCTTTATCTATTCGCCAGCCTACAGATGCAGCAGGGAATACACCATACCGGTTATTGGCGCCAAAACGGGAAGAACCATCACGGCGCACAGTAACTGCTGCCAGATATTTGTCAGCATAATTATAGTCAATGCGGCCGAATAAAGAATATAAGCGATTGCCGGTTGAACCACCGGAAACATAGGTATTGCCGGTTCCGGAATTTAATGTGAAGTAATCCTGTGTCTGGATAGCATAGCCTTCTTTTTTGGTGTTCTGGTAATCAAGATTCGTTTTGATGTATTCGGTACCTGCCAGGACCTTTATATTGTTTTGCTCGTTTATATTCCAGTTGTATCGCAGGGTATTTGAAAAGGTATAACTCAAATACTTATTCTGGTTTAAGCTAAGACTATTGGTAGTTCTGTTAAAGGCCCCTTCTGTAAACGTAGGTAAAATTGTTTTGGCCAGGAAAGTTGCATAATCAGCACCCAGTGTTGACCTGAAAAATAAGTTTTTTACAGGTTCAATTTCAGCGAATACATTGCCAAATGTTGAGAGCCGGTTGGCATTATCCCATCTTGACAAATACTGCATATGCAACGGGTTATTTCTGTCTGAGTAGCCGCCGCCCGATGCGCCTGCAAATGTTACGCCATCTGTTTGATACACCGGAATAGTGGGCGCCAAAGTAACTGCCAGGTACGGCGTGGAGGCTCCGCCGATATCGTTCGTAGCTAACAACTCATTTGAATTAGCCACCCGCAGATTTACCCCAAATGAAGCTTTCCCATCCCATGTCTTTGTTATACCGTTTATACTGCCGCTCATTCGCTCGTACCCGGTATATCTTAACATCCCTGTATTTTTTAAGTAGCCCAGGTTAATGGCAAGGGATGAATTTTTGTTACCAACCGAAGCAGTCAGGCTGTTATTCGTTACAAGGCCAGTTTTATACATTACATCCTGCCAGTTGGTATTTCCTGCCGGTGTATTGGGATCGCCACCAACAAACGGATTAACTTTTACTGAGTTTAAAACCGGGTTATTGTAATCATTATTCCAGTCAAAAGTATATATCTCACCATAGGCCGCAGCAGGATCCTGTTTATCATTTACAGAAGCCTGCCATAACGCCTTGCCCCGGTCTAACGAATTCAGCATGTTGAATCGCTCCCCTTTTTCTGACTGGCTTGAAATGCTGCTGTTAAACTGGAAATTTACTTTGCCGCTCGTATTGCCACCATTTTTTGTAGTAACAATGATAACGCCATTGGAAGCCCTGGCCCCATATACGGATGCAGACGAAGCATCTTTCAACACCTGTACGGAAGCAATCACTGCCGGATCGAGGTTTTGGAACACTTCAGGCCTGGTAGTTGGTATCCCATCAATAATATACAACGGATCATTTACCCCCAGGGTATTGGATCCTCTTATAAGTATGGTGCCATTGGAGCCATTAGGAGAACCACCGTTCTTTTCTATATACAAGCCTGCTACTCTTCCCTGCAGTGCCTGCATGGTATTGCCGGAACTGCTGTTTTTTACGGGTGTTAGGTCTACTACAGCAACAGCCCCCGTCAGATCTTTTTTGCGCTGGCTCTGATAACCTATTACTATAAACTGTTCCAGTTCCTTTTCCCCTTCTTCCAGTTCGATAGACAGGTTTTGAATTCCACCAACTTTAATGGTTGTCTGTTTCATGCCTACAAAAGTTACCGTAATAAGGTCGCCTGCCGAGGCTTCTATAGTAAACTTTCCGGCGGCATCTGTTACCACCACTTTATTATTGGCAGTAATAGTGGCCCCTGAAAGTGGGGTGTGACTGGTTTTATTCAAAACCACACCGGAAATTGTTTTTTTCTGGGCAAATACTATTACCGAAAACAGCAATCCGGTAATAATCATCAGCAATCGTTTCATTTTGGTTAATTTTGGTTTGAAAGATTTTTAGCAATCATGCCTGAGCGTTGGAAAAGTTTCTACCTGTTTTGATCTCCTGGATATCATATTCAGGACAGGCGCCCGTGTAAGAAGCGATCAGCGCTCCCATGGCGCAGGCAAAGTCGAGTATTTTTTCGGGCGGGGCCTTGTCGATCAACCGGGAAAGAAAGGCAGCCAGGAATGCATCGCCGCTCCCCACCGTATCGGCCACCTGCACTTTGTAACCAGCATGCTCATAAAAATTACCATCCATACATAACAGGGCGCCCTTATCGCCCAGCGTTACCACTATGGTATTTATTGAAAAGCGGTCCTGCATCAGTTGAATTTTATCTGTAACAGTCTGTAAAGACGCATACCAGCCCGCGATCAGTTCCAGTTCGGCCAGGTTCAGCTTCAGGATGTCTGTTTTATACAGTAATTGTTCAACAGTTTTGGGACTGAAATGCGGGGGCCTTATATTAATATCCAATACTTTGTTCTTCGCAGTTTCCAGCAGTTTAAACAGGGTATTTGCTGAGGTATGATTGCGACAGGCCAAACTGCCAAAAACAAGGTAATCTGTTTCCTGCATCAGGTCAGCATATGTATCGTTCCATAATATAAAATCCCATGCAGATGGATATACAATGTCATAGATCATTTCATGGGGTCCCTTTGGGTGCGCATACACCATACCTGTAGGATGAAAATTGTCGATTTGGCAATACTCCCTGCCAATGCCCCATTGCGACAATAAGTTCACCAGCGCTGTTCCATGGGAATCATTTCCGATGGCTGTAATCAGTGAAACGGGCTGGTTTAGTTTATGTAAGTGATAGGCTACATTCATAGGCGCACCTCCCGGCAACTCGCCCGAAGGCAATACATCCCAAAGGATCTCGCCGTAGCATACCAGCTTATTAGCTGTAATTTGTTTATTCATAAGTGCAATCGTTTTTGAGAGTTGAGTTAATGTAATATCATCGTACGTTCTATCTGTTCCAATGATTTGCCCTTGGTTTCGGGCATCACCTTCCATACAAAAAACAGCTGCAATACCATCATTATACAGAAGAATAAAAAAGTATTACCGCCTCCCAGCTTTTCAGCCAGCATAGGAAATGAAAAGGCAACCAGGGCAGCCATTACCCAATGGGTACAGCTTCCAAGCGTTTGACCTTTTGCCCTCACCTGGTTGGGAAATATTTCTGAGATGAACACCCAGATCACAGCACCCTGGCTGAAGGCGAAGAAGGCGATATAAACCAGCAGGTAGATCGTAACTGCCCAGCCACTGAAGTGTTGCGAATAAAAAGCCTGCGCTACCAGCCCAAGCGTTGAGATCAATCCTACAGAACCGATAAGCATCAAAGTTTTGCGGCCTATCCTGTCTATAAAGTTGATGGCAATCAGGGTGAAAATAAAATTCACGGCGCCAATACCTACTGTCGAAAGCAGGGAAGAGTTTCGTCCCAAACCTGTCATTTCGAAAATACGGGGCGCATAATATATAATAGCATTGATCCCCGAAACCTGGTTAAAAACAGCAAATGATACGGCCAAAAAAACAGGGAACCTGTAACGGCGCGAAAGCAACTGACTGGTATTACTGGTGGCAGGATGCTGGTTTTTGTTGTTTTTTATTTCCTCTATCTCTGCCAGGTAAGTGTCTGGAAGTACTACTTTTAAAATGGCGATGGCTTCCTCTGTCTTTCCCTTTTTTAAGAGCAGCCACCTGGGACTTTCCGGTACCACCTGCAGCAATATAAAAAACAACAACGATGGAAAAGCCTGTACACCCAGCATCCATCGCCAGGCGGTGTCCCCTTCCTGGCCTATCAGGTAATTGGAAAAATAGGAAAGCAAAATGCCAAATACGACGTTGAACTGGAACAGGGCAACCAGGCGCCCTCTTTTTTGGGCAGGAGCTATTTCGGAAATATACACCGGCGCCGTTACAGAAGAAGCCCCCACGCCTACCCCACCTGCAAACCTGAAGAGCAGAAAAATATACCAGTTGGTTGAAAAAGCAGTTCCAAGAGAAGAGAACAGGTACACGACTGCAATGATCATTAAGGTATTTTTCCTTCCCAGCCTATCGGCAGGAATGCTTCCAATTAAAGAACCAATAATAGTACCGATCAAAGCAATAGAAACAGTAAGTCCATGTTCAATGGGAGTTAAGGACCAATATGCCTGGATAGATTGTTCCGCACCTGAAATAACCGCAGTATCGAAGCCAAATAAGAAGCCACCGAGCGCTACAATAATGCTCCACAAAAGCACCTTTCTTTTGTTCATACAACAAGCAATTTTTTGTAAACATATCGTACAGGGGGGCAGAGAACGTAGCAATCCCGTTTCAAAAGATTATTTAGGGACAAAAAAATATCAAAAGATCGTAACAGGTTAATATTCAATATAAAATACACGCAACAAGTATTGTAAATGATAGCTGTTTATAGAATTTGTAACACCCTTTTTAGAAAATGTTTCATCCATGCGCCCTGTGCCTGGAGCAAAAAATGCAGGCCAGATCATAATCGCCTATATTTATAGCGGAAGGGGTATAAAATTTTTTACCTTGTATTATTACTGATCAGCATTATGATACGATCATTAACGAGCCGCTTGCCTTTAACAGGATGGTGCAGCTATAGTATTGCCCGGTTATTTTTCCCGGCAATGCTTTTGTTTTTGGTGGCCTGTAACAGTCAAAAGAAACAGGATACTTATACCATCGGGTTTTCCCAGTGTGTTGAATCGGATGCCTGGAGAAAAACTATGCTGAAGGAAATGAAACGGGAGCTGGCTTTTCATCCGAACGTACATTTTATTTACAGGCAGGCAGCTGGTAATAGTCAAACGCAGGTACAGCAGGTAAATGAGTTACTGCAACAAAAAATCGACCTTCTTATTATATCTCCCAATGAAGCCGAAC
>JAJKIL010000486.1 GCA_021154515.1 Niastella sp.
ATTTACTACTTGCCAATTTTCAATATAAAATATGAGATCAATTCACTGCATCTATTTGTTAATCTCAATATATGCCCAGTCCTGCGCCAGCAACACTACCGGTAAGAATGCCCCGGTTGCTGTTGCCGATACGGCTATTACAGCGGCTCCTGTCCGCCCCGATTCCTTTGCTGTTGGGAAGGTGATCGATACGATAACCTGTGCTGCAGATGCGGGTCAATCATATGCGGCTTATATTCCTTCAACCGGAAATAAAAAAGCCCTGCCGGTGATCTTCTTTTTTGATCCGCATGCCAGTGGGTCACTGCCGCTGCATAAATACAAGGCACTGGCTGATTAATACGGCTTTTTATTAATAGGCAGTAATAATTCAAAGAACGGGAACGACTGGCAGCTCACGGAAGCCATTTGGCAAATATTGTCTGATGATACCAGGAAGCGATTCAATATAAATCTACAACGGATATATACAGCCGGATTTTCAGGCGGTGCAAAAGTAGCCGGCTTTGCGGCATTGAACCATTCGGAAATAAAAGGCGTCATTGCCAATGGAGCCGGTCTGCCTGATGGGGCAACTGCCGGTAATTATGCATTCAGCTTTACCGCCATTACCGGTGAAGGCGATATGAATATGACCGATCTGGTGGCCATCTCAAAGGAATTCGATAAAACAAACACACGTCATCGCCTTATGCTTTTCAATGGCAAGCATGAATGGGCGCCGGAGAAAACAATGGATGTGGCTTTTGCGGGTTTTCAGTTCGACGCCATGAGGAATAAGCTGTTGCCCGTTAATGAAGCATTTATCAAATCTTTTATAGCGAACAGTAAGAAAACGGTTGAAGCCTATACCAAAGAAAACAACCTGTTGAAAGCTTTGGCGGAATGTGTGCTGGCCGGTAACCTGGTAAGTGGCTTGAGTTCCGATGCCAACTGGTTTTCGGGTAAAGCAACGGCTTTATCCAACCAGGAAGCTTATAAAAAACAGGAACAGGAGCGACAACAATTGCTGGTGACGGAACAGAATATAAAAGCTAAGTACGCACAACAGTTTAACCAGGGTGATATGGAGTACTGGAAAAAGGAAATAGCCGATCTGCAAACAAAAGCAAAGGCTGCCACTGCCGAAGGCGCCATGTATCAACGGTTACTGGCGTATTTGTCGCTGGCCTTTTATTCATTCAGTAACCAGTTGGTGGGCAATCACCGCGATGTGGGCGCTGAATATTATGTTAACCTGTATAAAATGGCTGATCCTACCAATAGCGAAGCCTGGTATTTTTCTGCTATTCTTCATGCCCGTTTAAATGATCTGCCTGGGGTGGAAGCCGATTTGCTGAAAGCGGTTGAATGCGGGTTTAATGATAAGGCGAGGATGCGCAGTCAGAATGATTTTGTGGAAAGAGGGATAGATTTTGGTAAGATAGAGCGTGGGATGAAGTGAGTTTAGTTGATCAGTTGATCAGTTGACCAGTTGACGAGTTGACAAGTTAACAAGTTTACAAGTTGACGGGTTGATAAGGTTGATGGGGTTGACAGAATTGATAATGGGACCCGGGATTAGAAAGGGCTATCGAGTCAGCATTTGCTCTGCCGCGACGGGGCCTTTGCCTTTTGCCCTCTGCCTCGTTTCTTACCTTTCAACTGGAAGATGTTTTCCCCAAAGCCTTGTTAATTAATTCAATTGCTTGTAAAGAATTCAACTCATTCTCCCAATGAACCGTTTTGCCTTCGGCTTGTAAATAAGTAGTAAAGAACAGCTTGATGCTGTCGATTAATGCGGAGGGTAATTCTTCTATACTCATAATGCGATCGTAAGCGGAACTTTGTTCCAGGATGCCGATAAAACGATCGTTACGGAATGACATCTTTGCATGGGTTTGTATAGCGGATAAACAACCGACGATTCGTATATCTACCACACAACCGGGAAACGTTTGGTATTCTGATAGCACCAACACATCGAATGGATCGCCATCCTCTCCCTTTGTACCGGGAATGAAACCAAAGTCAAATGGGAATACCAGTCCGGGCGCGAGCACTTTCTTTAGCCTGAATAATTTTATTTCTTTATCGTAGGTATATTTTTGCCGGCTCCCTTTGGGAGTTTCTATTATGATGTCCATAGTATCAGGTTTATTATAAAGTACAGTTTTATTATAAAGTAAAGGGCAAGGGAAGAATCGGCAATCGTGATTCGGCAATCGGCAATGGATTTCCGAAATTTCAGCCTCACTTTTGCTCTTTAACCTGTTAACTTGTTAACTCGTCAACAGATCAATCAACTGGTTAACTGGTCAACCTTCCTCTGCCCTTTACCTTTCGTTAGACAACCCATATTTTTTTATCCCAGTTGTACGCGCCTTCATGCTCGGCTTCTACATTAATGTAGGTTTCGGCAATATCGGTGAGCAACTGGTCTGTATCTTCTTCTTCTCCCAAAGTTTTATCGAGTAGATCCGCGGCGCGTTCCATACCCATGGTAACGGCCAGTGATACCAATCCGCCGTAGGAGGCTATTTCATAATGTTCTATTTTTTGTGCAGCAATGACCAGGGCGGCATCGCGGGTCATGGATTGTTCTTCCGTTTCCCTGATGATATTCCTGCATTCGCGGAGCAAGCCATCCATGGCCTCACATTTTTTGCCCTCAGCTTTTTGTCCCACCATACGAAATACCTTTTCCAGCCGTTTTACGTGCCGTTCAGTTTGTTTCATATGTTCTTCAATGGCGTCTTCCAGCTCTTCGGTAGTGGCTGCATTTTTTACTTCGGGCAATGCCTTTAGTAATTCCTGTTCAGCATAATACATGTCTTTCAACTGGTCGATAAAAAACTTCTGCAGAAATGAGGGTGATTCCTCCTGTTGCAGGCTTCCCTTCTTTTTAGCAGGCTCTGAAGCTTCCGGTGTGTGCCCGTTTTTTTTACCGGTTTCTGTAGCGGTAGCCATAACTCCAATATTTTGTGTGATAAAATGATTTTGTAAAAAGGATAGAGTGACATGCACTCTATCCTTCAGGATAACCCTGTTTTATTAAGTAACATATTTTTATCTGGAACTGCTTCTGCTGCGGTTTGATGAACCGGAGCGGCTTTTTCTTCCTGATCCGCTTTGTGACCGGCTTCGGGAAGACGATCTGTTGCTGCTGCCGGATGACGAACGGCCCTGGTTGCCACTCTGGCTACCCTGGCCTCTTCCGCCATGTGAAGATTCGCCACCCATACGGGCTATACGGCGTACTTCTTCTTTGGGCATGCTGGCGAATCCACGACGCGAATTGCCGGAGCTGCTTCTGCCTGAGCGGCCGGAAGAGGAACGATTGCCGCGTGAAGAAGAACCCTCTTCTTCATTGCGACCCCGGCCCTGACCCTGACCTCTGCTCTGGCCCTGGCCTCTGCTCTGGCTCTGACCCTGGCGGCGGCCACCTGAGGATCTGCCTCCTCTGTCTTCATCATTATCATGTGAATGCTGGCCACCCATGCTGGCTATGCGGCGAACCTTTTCACGAGGCATACTGCCAAAACCCCGGCGTGAACGTCCCTGCCCCTGCATCTGACGTTGTCCGCCACCTTCATATTCGTCTTCATCCTCTTCATCATCGTCATAATCCTCTTCTTCTTCGCCTTCTTCCTGTCCATAGCGGCCCATCATGCGTCCGGTGTTTTCGTCTTCATCATCATCTTCATCTTCCTCAATATACCAATCGTCGTCATAGTCTTCCTCTTCTTCACCACCATAGCGTCCCTGCATGCGGGCGCTGTTGTCATCTTCATCATAATCTTCATCATACCCCTGATCTTCGTATTCGTTTTCATACTGCTGGCCATATCCACCCTGCATTCCTCCATAACGTCCTTGTTGGCCATATTGTCCTTCATGCTCATATCCACCGTACCCACCTTGCTGTCCGCTATACCGGCCCTGCTGACCATATTGCCCTTCCTGTCCATATCCACCGAAACCACCTTGCGTTCCGCCGTATCCCTGCTGGCCCCAGTTGCTGCCTTGCTGACGGCCGTAATTACCACCTTGTCCACCTTGCTGACCATAACCTCCCTGTTGACCATAACCTCCCTGTTGTCCACCTTGCATCCTTCTTCTACCATCTTCTTCGCGGTATCCATAATTTGTCTGCTGCCCACCCTGTCGTCCGTAATTTTGCTGTTGTCCATAGTCTTCATAGCTCCCTTGTGAACCGTAACGACCACGGTTTCCTTCATTTTGCCGGCGGCCGGAATCCTGCCTGCCCTGACGTTCTCTTCTTTGCATAACAAAAGTGTTTAAACGTTAGATAATTGGTATTATTATTACTTGCAATTTTAATGCTCACTCTATGCGTATGGTTGACAGTTTCTTTGTGTGGCGGGTATCGCAACACGTTATACACTTCGATGGTGGTAATCCGGAAATGTTGAACCTTAATAAGTGAATTGTTTAAATACGCAGCAATGTATAAACAAACGGTGCGAAGCTATTTTGTTGCCGTTGGTAAAATAAAGCTATGTACATAGAATTGAATAAAAAAAATAAACCCCACAATTTTTATCTGGGGTTTTCATGCAGAACTATTTCCTCAATATGGTGTCTGTATTTATTGCTTCAAGGCTGTTTTATACTGGCACATGTTTTATATAAAATAATACAGCTATTCTCAAAGGGGGTGGTTTTGTAAAACAAAGTTTACATCCTGAAAAGGAAGAATAAATAGGAATACAAAATCTGAGATTAGACCCCAATAACCTGATCTGGATAATGCCAGCGAAGGGACGAGAAATTAAGAGGACTCCGGTACATCCGGAGTCTTTTTTTTATTCAACAATGAAACCTCGTTCTCCTGATTGCATCGCATTGAACTTTGATAATGCGTGGTCTTTTTTGAGCAGTTCAACCAGTTTATGATGAACATCAGTAAATGATCTTTTTTGCGTCCAGTCAAATACATGATGCAACTGTTGATTTAAAGGTCCCCAGCGATGTGGTTCGCCATCCATACTAATAATTAAGCTGGGTGTTTTTGTAGCAGCAGCAATGTGCGATACACCTGTACAGTTGGCAATCAATAACTGCGCGTGTTCTATTAATGCGGCAACAATACCGAGACTCGTCTTTCCTGCCAGATTTGTTACAGACTGTTTCATCAGTTCTGCTAAATAGTCAGTGATAGGTGTTTCATTGGGCGTGCCTGTTAACACCACATGATAGCCATGGGTGGCGCAATGATCGGCCAGTGCCGCAAAATACAATGGTGGCCATTGGCGGTCTTCGCTTCTTGAACCCGGATGCACAATAACATATTTCTCCTGTTGTACA
>JAJKIL010000487.1 GCA_021154515.1 Niastella sp.
GGCACCACGGTATCTGCATCGCCTACAACGTGTAGCATGGGATAGCCGCCCTGTACGATCTGCGGTATTTTATCAATGGGATTGCCTTTGAAGGTGAGGGCCTGTTCATCGCTGGTGTAACCATAATCTTTTTTAAAGGTTTCCCACTCGGCGGCACTGCCTTTGCCGCTTCCTTTACCACCGGGCCAGCTTTTTACATCCAGTACGGGCGCATCAACATACACACAGGCTACCTTGCCCGGGTTTTGTGCCGCCCAGTTGTAGGCGTATACGCCCCCTCTGCTGAAGCCTTCCAGACAGGTTGTTTTTGACAAGCCGGCTTTTTGCAGCATATCGTAGAATTTATTCCAGGTGTTGATAGCTTCGTCATTTCCGAACAATTCGGCTACATCGCAATACACTACATGAAACCCGCGATCGAGCAAGGCGATCTCTGTTTGCGGTTCCACATTCCAAAAACGGGCATTCCAGATCCATGGCCTGCCTTCTGCCACCACACGCGGTTTTACAATTTTGGCCTTATGTCCATTGAAATTAAAATCGGCGCATTCATAGCCGTAATAAGAAGAAACCGTGATGGGCTCTTTTATCTTTTTTAAGATGTCGAATGATTTGTCTGTTTTACTCACCACTACCTCGTACAACCGTTTTGCCAGGATGGTGGCGCCCAGGGACGATGGATGCAAACTGTCAGGAAATGTAGCCGGCATGTCCTGGGTTATGCTATGCAGATCGACCAGCTCCAGTTTTTCGTCAAAGGCTACCTGCCTGATGCGGGGCAGAATCAATTTGGCAATGGCCTGCTCCGTTTGCAACATTGTATCTGCCTTGTAGGAGGTAACCGGTAATAACAAAATAATACGCGGATGCGTAGACAGGTTCTGGAATGAATGCACCAGCGTTTTATAGTCTGTAACAAAACTATCTATCTGTAACCGGTAAGGCAGGCGGCTGTCGTTAGTGCCCAGTTTTATAAAAACAATATCCGGGTTGCTTTTCAACGCCTGCTGATAGGTTGGCGTGGCCATATAAGCCCGATCACAATTCTTTATCACGGTTTTACCGCTGTTCCCGAAATTCATCACCTCATAACCATCGCCCAGCATTTGTTGTAACTGCGCCGGATAAGCATTCTTTTCTGGATGTGTTAACCTGGCTCCGAACGTAATACTATTGCCCACGCAGGCAATGCGGATGGTCTTTTGGGCAATAACAGCAGATTGAATTAACAGAAAAACGATAATCAGGAAATAGTTGGGTGCTGGCTTTTTCATATAGTATGCCCACTAAAATAAGGCATTTTTCTCTTTCAGCTCGCTGTAATGCATACAGCGCACACCAAACCGGTAATCAGCGTTAATTCATGGCTATACTTTAAGCATTTATGACTGTATCATAGTTCTGAAAGTAAGGTTTACCCTGGGCGTGGTAATACGTTTCGATTTGGGTAAACAATGCAGCCAGTGCGTTTGGGTGGCGCCTTTCATCACCAGCAGGCTGCCATGTTCCAGCATCATGGAAATGGTTTCTTTTGTTTGTCTATGCCTAAAAGAGAACTTGCGTTCCGCCCCAAAACTAAAAGAGGCAATGGCGGAATTCTCGCCCAGTGTTTTTTCATCATCGCGGTGCCAGGCCATGCCTTCATCACCGTTATGGTACAGGTTCAATAAACAGGAATTAAAAGAATCGCCGGTCTTCTTTTCTACCAATTGTTTTAGCTCAAGCAATTCTTTTGTCCATTTTAATGCATGCCTGGTAATTTTGGAGTAGGTATAGTCGTAATTGTCGTTACCGTACCAGGCCACTTTTCTTTTGGTGATGATGTGCCGGCCAAAGATCACGGCTTCGTCGTTTTTCCAGTGAATGGTGGTTAACAGTTTATCCAGGTAATGATCGGCCTGTTTAACGGTTAACAATTTACCGTAATAATTAACGGTGCCATCCTGCGGTAGATAGTTTATAGTTTCGTCTATATGCTGATTGAATAGATCCATACTGCTGCATTTAAATTGCTGAAGAAAGTTTTGATGCCTCCCAACCGATCATGGCGTTCTTGCGGGTAGGTCCCCAATGGTAATTGCCAAATTCGCCGTTTGCCTTTATTACCCGGTGACAGGGAATTAAAAACGCAACCGGGTTACTGCCTACGGCAGACCCTACGGCCCGGGATGCCTGCGGACTGTTCAGTTTTCCTGCAATACCCGAGTAGGTAATTAATTCGCCCATGGGGATCCGCAGCAACGCTTCCCATACTTTTAACTGGAAGGGCGTGCCTTTTAAATGCAGTTTTATTTCGTGCAGCTTGTTCCAGTCCTGGGTGAAGATGAACAGGGCGTTCTGCTGTATTATATCTGAAAGCTGGCGGTACTTCGCATTCGGGAACTGGTTCTTCAACTCCTGCAAAGCCGTTTCTTCGGCCTCATCAACAAACGCCATATAGCAAATACCCTTGTGGGTGGATGCGATAATGATGGTGCCAAACGGACTTTCGGCAAAACTGTAATTGATGGCCAGCTGTTCCCCCCCATGCTTATATTCGCCAGGCGTCATGCCTTCTACTTTTATAAAAAGATCGTGCAGACGGCTGGTGCCGGAGAGACCCGATTCAAAGGCAGCATCCAGCAAAGTAACCCCAGTTCCCTTTTTCAACACCTGTTTGGCATGCTCCAGGGTCAGGTATTGCAGGAATTGTTTGGGTGTAACACCGGCCCAGTCTTTAAACATCCGTTGAAAGTGAAAGGGGCTTACGTGCACATGTTCAGCCACCACCTCCAGCGAAGGCTGGTCTTTGAAATGATGCCGGTAAAACTCAATAGCTTCGGCTATCCGGTTATAATTTATTTCCTGTTGCTTTTCCATAACCTCTATTTTATACAGCAAAACTCCATCATAGCAGCCGGCTGTAAAACCCGTTTCTTGCGCAGTTACTAGCAAAAATGGCTGAGTTTTTGCAAATAATTATCAATTTATTTCATAAATCGCCGTATCCGGATCAGGCAAAAAATAGTAACTTCCAAAACTTCTTGTCTTAAAACAACAGAAAACAATAATATATGAAATTTAGCTTGTCGGTTTTATTAGTGCTCTTTTCGGCAGCCGCTATTGCACAACCAACATTGGTAGAAAAGTTTCAAAAGATCGGAACAACACAACAGGCCCAACAATTCGTAGATGCCAACCCGGATCTTAAACCGGCTCTTTTACATCTCACGTATGGCAAGGACACATCGCTTATTGACAAAAGGTTATTACGGCAAAAGCAGGGCGATATCTTTTCCGTAGGGTACGTTACCTACAAAGTGGTGGAATCAAAAGAATCCGTTGCCTACCGCGCCAGTTATATTTTCCTCGATGGCAGCTCCCTGTCGCCTTCGCAAATAGACAGTTTGAAAAAACTGATCGTGGCTAAAGCCAATGCAGGCACTCCCTGGGAACAACTGAGTGACCAATACACTATGGATGGCAATAGCACTAAAGGCGATACTGACTGGTTCTTTGGTGAACTGATGTTCCCGAAAGAAGTGCAGGACGCCGTGGCTGCCCATCAAAAAGGCGAGATCTTCTTTGTGGATGTAGCTGAACGTAACTGGCATTACATCATCAAAAAGACCTATGAGGACAAGGTGCAAAAAGACGTTGTTGTACTAAAGGCCAATGGGCGATAGATAACCAGGCTTTCTAATCTTTTTTTAATACTACCCTCCCGACACCCCGGGAGGGTCTTTTTTTAGGTAAAAACAACATCTTTTGTATATTGTCGTTCGTTTATCCATTATATCTTTTTTAATCCTATTTAAACCATGAAAGTTTACCTGCTAACCGGTCTTCTGCTCACGCTTGGCTGTTGCATCAGCTTTGGGCAACTATCTGCCGACGACATTTACGCCATTATCAACAAGGAAGTACAGCTTAAAAGATGCCCCAGTATTGTGGTGGGCACTATCGACGCTACCGGCAAACGCCAGGTGGTTGGGGCGGGTTCCTTCGAAGATAAAAAAGAAAGCAAGCCCGATGGCAATACTTTGTATGAAATTGGCAGCATTACCAAGGTATTTACCTCCCTGCTGCTGGCTGATATGGTGGTGAAAAAACAGGTGAACCTCGATGATCCTATTTCAAAATATCTGCCCGCCAGTGTAAATGTTCCGGTGATAAAAGGAAAACCCATCACCCTGCAACATCTGGCCTCCCATTCGGTTGGCTGGCCCCGCATGCCGGATAACTATGATCCCAAAGACCCCGACAATCCATTTGCCGATTATACTACCGAGCAGTTATACGATTACGTAAGCCGGAGCAATTTTGATTATGCACCCGGTACCTGGTTCCAATACTCCAACCCCGGTTATGGATTGCTGGGTAATATTCTGTCAATAATAGGAGGTAAACCATTTGAAACGCTGGTGAAAGAAAGGATCTGCGCACCATTGGGCATGACCAATACCACCATTACCCTTACCCCTGCGCAGTTAAAAACACTGGCGCCCGGCCACTCCGAATATGGCGCCCCGGTTAAGAACTGGGATATGCCTGCTATTGCGGGTACCGGCGCCATCCGGTCTGATATGAACGACCTGCTGACGTTTGCTGCGGCCAACTTAGGACTGGTGAAAACCGATCTGTATCCCGCTATGCAATTAGCGCATATTCCTCACATTTCAAAGGGGAAAAACGAAGGACAGGTAACCCTCGGCTGGACGCTCGAAAAATCCAACGACGGCGATGAATACTTATGGAAAGATGGCACTACAGGCGGTTATAAATCAATTATCCTGTTGAACCGGACTAAAAAAACAGGCGTGGTGATCCTGGCTAATTCGATGAACCAGATCAATGATATTGCGTATCATATTTTAATGCCTTCCATTCCTGTTAAGCCGTATCGTTATACCTGGGCTTTACATGATTTTGTTTTGGAAACGGTGAAAAACAAGAACGTTGACAAAGCGATCGAAGAATATAAGACCATGAAGGCGAACAGAAGTCCGGGTTTGGTGTTTGATGAAACCCAGCTGAACTACGTAGCGAGCGATCTGCGTCAGTTGAAGAAAATGCCCGCCGCTATTAAGATACTCGAATTGAATACCCAGGAATACCCCAACTCATCAACGGCTTTCGAAAGCCTGGGCGAAGCGTATAAACGCAGTGGTAAGAAGAAAGAAGCGATTGAGAATTATGAAAAGGCGGTGCAACTGGATCCTAAGAATGCGCATGCTATATGGATGCTTGAGCAGTTGAAGAAGTAATTAGCAAATTTGAAAATTCGAAAATGTGAAAATGGAATACAGTAAAGGTCCCGTCCCGGCTGAGCCGGGACGGGACCTTTACTATTAATATGAGTTTGAAGTAAAATAGTGATAGGTATTTCCGGTAGCAAGCGGAACAGGATCTATGCCGAAATTATTGGCATTCATGTGGTATAAAGTATTTTGCTCCCACGTTCCTATGAATTCGTTCAATTCCCGAACAAATATAATGTTGTCATTAAATTTACCGTTAACCGGTAAGTCTTTTAGCACTGTTTCCTGGCCGGTTGCAGCATTCACCTTCACAAATTTCGCTACATCGCTACCATTACCAGGATAATTACCTTTATAGGCATATAAATTCGAGTTATTGTCAACGATCAGCTCGCGGTATTCGGCCTCGGCAGATCCAGGTAAATATACACCAGCAGTATCTTTTGTAGTAAGATTCATCTTAAACAATCTTTTTCCACCATTCATTAAACCAACTATGTCATTAGTTGCAGGAATATAAACCGGTTCATACCATTTGTCATTACTTTCAAATGTTTTAATAACCGTGCTAACTTTTGTTTTAGGATCTATTTTAATAAGTGATTGCAACTGATGGTTCGCATTGGTCCAATCGTATTTTATGCCATACAGGTTATTATTCTTGTCAACCACCAGTTGACCAGTAGCGGAAGTGGCACTGTTTGGAATATTGGAATTATCGTATTCACCATAGTTCGCACCTATCATCATCAGTATACTACCACTGTTGTTTACACCCATTATTTGATTGGTGGCAGGATTGTATACAACATCATTGATTCTGTCAGTATTATACATTCTTGTTATTAGTGTCTCCCTGCCATCCTGTGAATTAACAGACATTAAATCGCATTCATACGCATTAGAAACGCTCTTTATTACATAAAAAGTTAAAGGGGTAATCTGGATGGAACCAACCAAAAAAGTATTGCCATTTGTGGTTACTGAAATTCGATAAGTACCAGGTGTGGAAGGTAACACTATTTTTATTTCAGTCGCGCTGATGCTTAAAACTGTAGCTTTATCATATTCGGCTCTTACATCATTAACATTTTCTGTGGTGTCAAAATTTTTTCCTTTTATAATCAGGGTATCATTGGGTCTGGCTGCAGCCACGGTTAGTGGATCAAACACCGGCTTAGGTTTTGGACCAGCATTCGAAGCAGTATCTTTTTTACAGGCAGACAACAAAAAGCCAAGAATAACAGCCAGGGTAACTGGGTATTTCCAATTCATCACGAAATTTTCGATTATAGGGTTGGTTAAACATTAACTGCGGCAAAGTTAAATATTACTGCCGCAGATACAATACCCTATATGTACCCGCTTCATATTTAACAAAACAAATGAGTTGTTATTTACCACCGGCAGACTCAAACTCCCCATACACCGCATCTCTGAAACTCTTATGCAGCTTCACTTTATCGAAGGGAACCAGCTGGGTAAATAAAACGGCGGTGAGGTCATTGACCGGATCAACCCAGAATACGGTACTGGCCGCGCCATCCCAGAAAAACTCACCCACTACCCCGTTGTTCTCTTCCTTATTGGCAGGTGGTTGCGTACGCACCGCGAAATCAATTCCAAAACCAACCCGCCCCTTGCTGGGCAGCCACAAACGTTTTGTAATGGTATCACTTAATTGATTTGTCGACATGAGCTTTACCGTTTCAGATTTCAATATGCGCACTTTGCCCAGTTGTCCTTTATTCACCAGCATTTGGGTGAACTTCATATAATCATCAAGGGTAGAAGTCAATCCAAATCCACCAGGTTTCAGCGCCCAGTCTTTTGTATTGAAGGAATTGGCCTGTTCATCGGGAACGCGGGTTAATACCCCATCCTCACTCCGGTTATACAAAGCGGCAAAACGGCCACGATCGTTTTCGGGTATTACATACCGGGTGTTGGTCATTTTCAGCGGGTCTAAAATGGTTTCTTTCACGTATTGATCGAAGGGTTTGCCTGATAATTTTTCAACCAGATAAGCCTGTACATCAACCGAAGGGCCATACGCCCACTGATCGCCGGGATGAAACTGCAGAGGCAGACTTGCCAGCTTTTTGGCCATTTCACTCAGCGTATTGGTCGGGGCCATATAATTGGCTTTCTTCACCAGCTCGGCCAGGGCGGGAATATCTGTACCGGCAAAGCCTGCTGTATGGCGGGTAAGATCGCGAATGGTGATGGGCCGTTTGGCAGGTTCCAGTATCAGGTTGCCATTGGCGTCAACACCCTGGTATACTTTCATATCGGTAAACTCCGGACAATATTTCGACAACGGCTCATCGAGCTGAAACGCGCCCTTTTCATATAACGTCATTAGCGCCACACCCGTCACCGGTTTGGTCATAGAGAAAATGCGCACCAGGGTATTGCGGTCCATGGGCAGTTTTGCTTCGCGGTCGGCATACCCAAAGGAATTGAAATACACTTCTTTTCCCTTTTCAAAAATGAGGGCGGAAACGCCGACTGTTTTGCCGGAATCGATGAATCTTTTTAAAGTAGCGTTGATGCGGCTTTTTACATCCGGCGTAATAATGGGCGCCGTTCCGGTTGTATGAGTAGTTGATAATTGAAAGGCGCTTATAACAAGCAGGACAGGCAGTATGGCAAGGATCGTTCTTTTCATTGCAATTTTTTTTAATCTTTCATTACGAAAGTGCCCCTGAATGTAAAACTATTTCAGGAAACGGCTTGATCCTTTTATCAGAAACACCCTATTTTTTAAATTTATTTTTTAAAGAGAAAAACGGTCTTTCAATAAAGTAATATGAAAAATTTGCCATTAAAAAGACTGCTAATAAGGAATATGGTCTTTCTGAAATAAAGCCCAAAGAACCGAATATTATAACCTGCTGCCAAAGATAAAGACTATATGAAAGTCGTCCTATATAGTCCATAATTCTAGAATTCAAAAAACTATACCATAAACCAGTATAATTGATAGAGTAGACAATGAGCATCAATATAATGAAAGTAGTTATGGTACCGGATGCGCCCAATAAAGGAATGGCTAGCAAGCCGAGATGCAAATCAAAAGAACTGTTAATTTCATCAATATA
>JAJKIL010000488.1 GCA_021154515.1 Niastella sp.
GATCGGTTTCCACACGCACGATTATGCGCAACACTTTCTGCAATCGGCCAAAATGCTCCTGGGCGTGGATAGTTCTTTTCATAGTATGCAGTACCAGGACCGGTTAATAAAAGCCGATCTGTTCCCGATCAGTATTGATTATAAAAAATTCAATAAGGCCTGTAACGATCCGGAAACAAAACAATATTACAACGAGATAAAGAAGAATTTTGAAGGCAAGAAGATCATTTTCTCTGTAGACAGGCTGGATTATACCAAAGGGTTAATGGACAGGTTGAATGCATTCGATTATTTCCTGGACCAATATCCCGACTGGCGCGAGAAAGTGGTATTCATCCTGAACATCGTTCCTTCGCGGGATGATATTCAGGCATACACCGAACGTAAACAACAAATAGAACAAAAAGTAAGCACCATTAATGGTAAAGTATCTTCCATTACCTGGCAACCTATTATATACCGATACACCCATCTTCCGTTCAATGAACTGGCTGCCTTGTATAAAGCAGCGGATGTGGCATTGATAACACCTTTGCGCGATGGCATGAACCTCGTTGCCAAGGAATATGTTGCCAGTTGTTCCGGGCGGAAAGGCGTTTTGATCCTGAGTGAACTGGCCGGGGCCGCCAACGAGCTGAATGAAGCCCTGTTGGTAAATCCCACTGATACAATTGAAGTATCCAAAGCCATTAACCAGGCATTGACCATGCCTGAAGAAGAACAGGAACACCGCATGTTCTTAATGCAACAGCGCTTATCTGACTACGATGTTATAAAATGGGTTAGCGATTTTCTCGATCAACTGGCAAATGTAAAACAGGAGCAGATAAAACAACAGGTAAAAGTGCTCGATGAACGCGTGATCGCCCAAATTCATTTGCACTACCAGATAGCAAATAGCCGTTGCCTGTTGCTCGACTATGATGGCACCCTGGTTCCGTATGCCCGCATTCCTTCAGAAGCAAAACCCAATGAAGAGTTGCGGAGCATCTTACGCGGGTTATCTTCAGACCCCAAAAACAATGTGGTTATCATAAGCGGCCGCGAAGCCTATACCCTTGAAAAATGGTTGGGCGATCTGCCCATGATGCTGGTAGCCGAACATGGGGCAAGCTTTAAACCAAAAGGCGATCAATGGCAACAGGCGGTTTCAATTCCCGATCAATGGAAGAACGAGATCAGGCCCATTATGCAGCTCTTCGTTACGCACTGCGTGGGTTCCTTTATTGAAGAAAAAACCAATACGCTGGCCTGGCACTATCGCAATACCCACCCCGAACTGGGTTTTACCCGGTCAAGGGAATTGATCAATAACCTTACGCAGCTGTTGCAAAACACCATGCTGCAGGTAGTGGATGGCAACAAAGTAGTGGAAGTACGCATGTCGGGTTTTGATAAAGGCATTATGGCCCTGAAAATAGTGAACGACATGCAACCCGATTTTGTGTTGTGCATAGGCGATGATACCACTGATGAAGACATGTTTAAAGCGCTGGGCGAACGGGCTTATAGTATAAAAGTAAGCAATGGATCAACCGCCGCGCAATACACTGTTTTCTCGCAAATAAAAGTATTGCAGTTGTTGAATAAACTTAGTATACCGATCATAAACAAACAACGCGCAAAAACTTAATACGAGGAATTTTTCAACGGAAAGTCTGGAAGAGTTCCCGCAAAGCGGGACCGATTCCAGGCTTTTTCATTTTCATAACTTGTCCCCATTTATCGGGATTTTCGAATTGGCATAACTTGTCCCCACTTTGTCGGGATTTTCAAATTAACCTATCTTCACTTAATGGCCGCAACACTAATTATCAATATCAAACAACTCGTAAACGTACGGGAACAATGGCCTGTACTGCGGGGAAAAGAGCTGGCAAACCTTCCATGTATACACAACGCATATTTATTGATCGAAGATGATACTATAGTTGCCTATGGCCCTATGGATGAACTGGCAACCGCCCATCGCGCTCTGGCGGCAGATCCGATTGACGCTACAGGAAAAATGGTGTTACCCGCCTGGTGCGACAGTCATACCCACCTGGTGTTTGCTGCCAGCCGGGAAAATGAATTCATTGATAAATTAAAAGGACTCAGCTATGCTGAAATTGCGGCGAGGGGTGGGGGCATTCTAAATTCGGCGCGTAAATTAAATGAGGCTTCAGAAGATGAATTGTTCAACCTGGCCTGGGCCCGTTTAGAAGAATTGACCAAACTGGGCACCGGCGCTATTGAAATAAAAAGCGGCTACGGTCTTACCGTTGAGGGAGAATTGAAAATGCTACGGGTAATAAAGAAATTGCGTGAACGATCAAACGTCACCATTAAAGCTACTTTCCTGGGCGCACATACGTATCCGGTGGAGTATAAAGAGAATCACGAAGGATATATTGATCTCATCATACAAGAGATGCTGCCCGTTATCGGGCGGGAGCAACTGGCCGATTATATCGATGTGTTTTGCGAAACGGGTTTCTTTTCACCGGAAGAAACAGCCCTGATCTGCAAGGCCGGTATGCAGTATGGTTTAAAACCAAAGATCCATGCCAACCAGTTGAATTTATCGGGTGGGGTACAAACCGGTGTGGCCCTGGGCGCCGTAAGTGTAGATCATCTGGAAACCATGGATGAACCTTCGATAAAAGCATTGGCCGGCGCAGACACCATTGGTACCCTGTTACCAACCGCGGCTTTCTTTTTAAGAATGCCGTTCCAACCGGCGCGGGCGCTCATAGATGCAGGCTGCGCCATTGCCCTGGCATCCGATTTCAACCCCGGTTCTTCCCCAAGTGGTAATATGAACGGCGTGGTGAATATGAGCTGTATTCAAATGAAAATGCTGCCTGAGGAAGCGATAAACGCCGCCACGTTAAACGGCGCCTGGGCCATGGAATGTGCGGATGAGTTGGGAAGTATTTCTGTTGGAAAAAAAGCCAGTCTTATACTCACTAAACAAGTACCGTCACTGGCATATATCCCGTATTCCTTTGGTTCGAATTTAATTGAGCGCGTAATGATTGAAGGGCAATGGGTGTAGGAAACTAAAAACGAGCAATGTTTAAAAGAAAGAAAAAAGTCAACCTGGTTAAAGAGTTCCTGGCGAAAGGCCATTCCGTTTCAATCAAAGATCGGGAAGAGGCCCTCGATTACTTGGTGGCATTTGTGGCAATGATTAGGCCGCGCCTGTCGGAGTTTGAGAACGTACAAAGGAAATTTGCAGAAACCATGCAGTTTGTTCACCAGCATCCTGCTGTGCTGAACAACCTGCGCACCGCTATTATGGCGCAGTTGATCAACAGCAACCTGGTGCCCATGCTTACTGAAAGCGGTATCACCATTACGCGGGGTGCAGGCCGGGAGTTATTCGCCCGCTTAAAACATAAGTTTTTACCCGCCGCCCAGGACCCGAACGATTTCTTATACCTGTTGAACCGCATCTTTTTTAAACATACCGATTATGAGTGGGTTGAACAACTGGGCCGGGACAAATGGATGCATTTCTTTGAATTGATCGGCATTTCATTTTCAGGCAACGACCCGGTTATTATCAAACAGGCGGTATTATCCTTACAGATCCTGAGCGCCCGCGTGGCGCAGCTGGGTTGGGAAAATGAAATTACCCATAATACCCCGGCGCAATGGCAACCACCGAACAATCCATTTGCCGCACAACAACACCTGGTGTACCAGATAAAAGAACGGATCCTGCGGGAACACCAGGGGCCGGAATCCATACAGGACCTGGCCAGGCAATTGAGCGAGGTACTGGCAGCATGTGGTGAACTTGTTCAGGTGTTGCGCAACGAAACAGCAGATAAAGGCACCAGCTTATCACAAACATTCATCCTGTACCAGATTGAACAGAAACTGAACCGGATGAATTTGCTGCTTGACATTGCAGATGCCGATGAGAAGATCAACATAAACCGCTTCGCCAACCTGTTCATGGCTGTAATCCGCAACGAGAACAGGAAGAACAGTATCAGGGAATTTCTATCCCAAACTACCGGCTATCTGGCCTATCAGATTGCCGAACACAAAGGCAAGAAGGGAAGTAAGTACATTACCGCATCGCCACTGGAGTATTTTCAAATGATCGGCAGCGCCATGTGGGGTGGATTGATCATTTGCTTTGTAGCCATTTTAAAAAACCTACTGGGCATGCTACAGATGGCGCCCTTCTGGCATGGGTTTGTTTACAGCGTTAATTACAGTCTGGGTTTTGTAGCAATTGAAGAAACCGGCGCTACCCTGGCCACCAAACAACCGGCCTTTACAGCCAGTGCAGTAGCCAGTTCGTTAGATGCGAGAAAGACCGACGATCCGCCTAATTTATATAACCTGGCAGTAACAGTATCGAAAGTAAGCCGCAGCCAGATCGCTTCTTTTATCGGTAACCTCATCATCGTATTTCCCGTAACTTATTTGCTGGCCTGGCTGTACGATTTGGCAACGGGTCACCCGCTGATTGGGCGCGAAAAAGCAGCACAGCTATTGCAGGACCAACACCCCTGGCAAAGCCTTTCTTTATTATATGCCTGCAATACGGGGTTCTTTCTTTTTTTGAGTGGTATAATCGCCGGCTATGTTCAAAACAAAATAAATTACGGCCGTATCGATAAACGGCTTACAGAACACCCGGTTTTGAGAATGTCGTTACCAGCCAGCCGGCTACAGAAAATAGCTGATTATGTGAATGCGCACGGAGGTAGTTTGGCCGGAAACATTTCATTAGGTTTTTTTCTTGGCATGGCCGGCATCATCGGAAAGATATTTGGTATACCTTTCGATATCAGACATATTACCATTTCAGCCGCCAACACTTCCCTGGGCGCTTATGGCATAGGATGGGAGCATATGAATTTCCGGTACCTGGCCAATGTGGTGGCAGGTGTGTTAGGCATCGGGTTCCTGAATTTTTTGGTTAGCTTTTCTCTGGCTTTTTTTGTAGCGGTACGGTCAAGGGGTATTCATTTAAAAGATTATCCTGGCTTTTTAAAGATCCTATGGAAGTATTTCCGTAGTCATCCGCTTGATTTTATCAGGCCACGCAAGCGCAGATCGGATCCGGAAAAAACAGCAACAGCATAATATCAACAATTAACCAATATTTCAATCTTCGGCTATATGACTAAACATTTCAAATTCTACAGCAAGCACGATGTGCTGAATCTTACCAGGATCCGACGGTTTGAAACCAAACTGGGTGAAACTGTGCACATACTACCCGATAAAAATACCTGGGAAACGGATTTGCAGCAATCGACGGCAAAGTATGTAGTGTTTGGAATTCCGGAAGATATTGGCATTCGCGCCAACCATGGTACCGGTGGCGCCGATTCTGTTTGGATGCCTTTTTTGTCGGCCTTTCTAAACCTGCAAAGCAATGATTTTTTGAATGGAGAAGAGGTCATTCTGCTGGGGCAGTTTAATTTCAGCGATCTCGGTGAATTGATAGAGCAAAATGCCTATGGCTATGAAGAAAAGATAGATGCCTACCGGCATGCAGTGGTTACGATCGATGAAGAAGTAGAGGAACTCACCAAGCTCATTACAACGCATGGTAAAATACCCATTGCTATCGGCGGTGGTCACAACAATGCCTATCCTTTGATAAAAGGGGCGGCCAAAGGCTTACACAAAGCAGGCCTTTTACCGCTGGCGCAAATAAACTGCATTAACCTCGATGCGCATTCCGATTTCCGTCCATCTGAAGGCCGTCACAGCGTTAACGGTTTCCGCTATGCCGAAGAAGATGGCTATTTACAGAAATACTGCGTGGTTGGTTTGCACGAAAATTACCTGCCACAAAACGTATGGCTCGATATTGTAAACAATCCCTTTCTTGACTTCATTACCTACGAAGATATTTTCATTCTGGAGAAAAGGAATTTTATCCAGGCCATAGCCCACGCCACCAATTTTACCGAAGAGAACTATACCGGTATTGAACTGGATCTGGACAGCATTGAAAACACCCTGTCAAGCGCCATAACGCCTTCCGGCATTTCAGCCCTGCACGCCCGTCAGTATATAACACTGGCTGCCCGCGAAAGCCAGGTAGCTTATTTACATATTTGCGAAGGCGCTACCCGCCTGGCTGATGGCCGTAGCAATGAAACCACCGGTAAACTGATCAGTTACCTCGTGAGTGATTTTATAAAAGCACACGAGGAAATGGTGGAAGAATAAAACTTCATTAAAAAGGAATACCCAGGTTTATATACCATTGCAGCTTCCGGGTTTGGTCGCAGTACATGGTGCTGATATCGAGTGGCCCCAGGGCAAAGTTGTAAGAATAGGTCAATGAATAACCCGACAGGAAATTGGGATTGCTCTTAAAGAATTCACTTCTGCTGATGAAATTGGTGAACAATATGTTGGCCTTGCCGATGAGATAGTTATTGGTAAATAAATTTACCCGAACACCACCTTGCAACATGGCTACCGTTGGCGCGTACAACGTTCCTTCCTGCAAACCGGCAAAGGTGATCTGGTTGCGGAATACTTTTGTTAACCCACCGATGGCAAATTCATTCAACGCATTGCGGGTATAGTTGAAGTTGATGCCGCCCTGTCCGTTTAAGAGTAACGTAGTGCGCCTGCTAATAGGGATATAACTTTCCACATCGAGTACAGTGCGCCAATAGGTATGGGTGCTGATGCTTAATGAATCGGGCAGGGGTTCGCCATTTTGTAAAAATTCAAGGTCGGGATGCTGCCCCAATACCCGGCCTGCTTCACCATACAGCTTTACGCCTTTACGGGTAAATATGGTACGGTCCAGGGAGTTAAACGCTACAAATGTATACAACGTATTATAGTTATTACTGCCCTTGAGGTCAATACTATTTGTTATTTTGGGGGTGTAATGCACCCATTCAAAGCGGTGACCGGCCCCTATAGAAAAGCTTCGGGAAGGGGAGAACTGGAATTTTTCACCGATCCTGGCAACGGTTTGTTTGTATAAGCCGTCCTGTTTGTATTGGTCATATGAGTTCACATCAAACCGGTCGAACTGGGCTTCACCCACCAGGGCATAATTCTTCAAACGGCCAAGGTATTGCAGGTGTTCGCCGCGAATACGGAAGCTTTCACCAATATTAACGGTAACCAGGCTCCGCGAATTGACAATGAAAAAATTCCTGGCTGTTAAATTCCCAATGATGCCTATCCCTGTAAATCGGTTGTAATGTATGCCCAGCTTCGCAAACGTAAACGGGTTCTCCGTCACTTCAAACACGATCTTGTTGGTGCCATCAGGCTGTGGTTCCAACGAATAAATAATGCGGCTGTAATACCGTGTGCCATACGCCTGGCGTACCATGTTCGACAGCTTATGCGCCGTATACGATTTGTTCAGTTCCAGGTCCATGGTATGCACAAAGAATTCAGAGGAAGTTTTATCTACCCCATGTACTTCGTAGGAAGAAATAACGGCCGAGCTCACCAGTGGCAGCCGGTTCCTGTTGATCTCCATGGCGCCGTAAATAGCATTCAGCGAATCGGCCAGCTGTTTAAACCGCGGATATAGTTTACGCCCTTCAACAATGCCGGAGTCAAGAATGGCATGGCCTTCGCCAAAACTACCCATGGTGTATTTCTGCAGTTTAAAGGGAATATAAATATCACATTGCGGTACTTCGGTTTTGGCGTCTTCGGCTTCGCGGAAAAAGGCAATCTGCAACAGGATCTGCAGGGCGTTACGCACTTTATCAGATGGCAGCAATCCACTGGCCACGTTACTGCCAATGACAATGTTGGCGCCCATATCCTTTACATCGCGTACGGGAAAGTTGCGCACAATACCGCCATCGACCATGCGCTTGCCTTTAAAATCAATGGCTGTAAATACCGAGGGAATGGCCATGCTGCTACGGATGGCCGAAATGATCTCACCATCTTTCATCACTATGGCTTCGCCGGTACCCACATCGGTACCTATACAACGAAAGGGAATACTGAATTTCGAAAAATCTTTTTGCTGGTAAACCGGGAAATAAAGCTCGGAGAATTTCAACCACAGTTCCTGTCCCTGTAACAAACCGCTGGGCAAACGGAAATTATTGGCTTGCCAGGGCAATTCAATTACATATTTCGAATACTCGTCTTTCTCTTCCATGAAAATGCTGCGGAGGGAAACCGAGTTACTTAGCAGCAGGTCCCAATCGATGCTACGAGTAATTTTTTCAATGCTGTCGGCCGAATAACCAATGGCGTACAAACTGCCGATGATGCTGCCCATACTGGTGCCGGTTATATAATCAACATTCAATCCGGCACTGTCAATGGCTTTTAAAATACCAATATGCGCCAGTCCTTTGGCGCCACCACCACTTAAGGTTACCCCAATTTTGGGACGGGGAGCTGGCAATTGGGCTGAAGCGGATTGAAATACCAGGAATAAAGATAACCAGGCCAACCCTGGTTTGTAGCGTTTGAATATAAACATCTGTAACCCCCACAATTGATTTCGGGTATGCGTTTTAATATTTATCAAATCTCCCCAAATATTGTGGTTTGGGGAAACCTAATGTTGTAATTCAAAGTGGCAGTTCATTTCAACATCGTCTATCAGGGCGCCCATTTTCCGGTAGAATGCAATGGCGGGTTTGTTCCAGTTAGAAACCTGCCAGCGTACTTTTACACAATTGGTGGCCTTTGCGTGGTCAATCACTGTTTGCAGCAGCCGGGTGCCAATGGCCTTTCCGCGGGCTGATTCCACTACATACAGATCATCGAGATAAAGCGCTTTACCTGTCCAGGAGAAATAAGCAAAAAACCAGGCTGCGTAACCAATGATCCTGTTTGTTTCATCTACAGCAACAAAGCATTGGAACAAATTGTTGTCTGCTTTCATTTGTTCCGCTGAATTTGTTACACTTTCAGGTGCTTTCTGGTACAGTGCAAACTGGTGGATAAGCTCAATAACGGCCGGGTAATCGGCTTCTACGCCTTTACGGATAGTTATATTCATGGGATGGTTATTTCGATTCCAGTTCCATAATCTTCTCAAACACCTCTTCGTACTCTTTATTCATCCGCAACAGTTCGTCACTCACTTTTTTATAATCTGTTTCTGTTTGCACAAATTTATTCCTGTCGGAATAAGTATCCGGCGCCGTTAACTGCGCTTCCAGCGTTGCTTTTTGCTGGTTTAACTGGGCTATTTTTTCTTCCAGCTGCTGAAACAGTTTTTGCTGTTTCTGCAGTTCTTTTTTCTGCTCTTTATTGATCGGTTCTTTAACGTTGGCTGGCTGTGGTTTGTTATCCACAACCGGCTGGGGTTTTGGCGCTGTCACTTCCTGTTTTGGTGCAGCCGGCTCTGCTTTTTGATTACCGGCTTCCGACTTTTTTCCGGCAGGCCCTCCATTTGCTTTTTGTCTTTCTTTGAATTCACTCCATTCTTCAAAACCTCCCGGGAATGATTTTATCTTTTTGTTATCGATCTCCCAGATGGTATTGGCCAGTTTTGAAACAAAATAACGGTCGTGGCTTACCAGTATCAGGCTGCCCTCGTATTTTTTCAGTGCCTCTATCAATAATTCTACGGAATGTATGTCCAGGTGGTTGGTAGGCTCATCGAGCATCAGGAAGTTGGCCTTGCTGATGATGGTTTTTGCCAGGGCCACGCGGGCTTTTTCGCCCCCGCTCAATACTTTGATCTTTTTATCAA
>JAJKIL010000489.1 GCA_021154515.1 Niastella sp.
GGGGTGATCCCCAAATAGGAAGCAATTTGGGTATTGGGTAATCTTTGCGACAACGCGGGATATTGATGTAGAAAGGCGAGATACCGTTCTTCGGCGGTAGAACTGACGATTTGCAACAACCGGTTCTCCAACTCGGCAAACCTTGTTTCCACGATCACTCTGAAATTTCTGTCGAACTTTGGATACGTTCTGAAAAAATAGATCAGGTCTGGCCTGCTTATCTGGAAAATAGTCGAAGGTTCGATGGCTTCAATATTCACCTTGCTTTTCTTTTCGGAATAAAAGCTGTCGATGATCATGATCCAGTCATTCTCCGCAGCAAACTGCAGATTGTGCTCTACGCCCTTTGTGTCTACCTGGAATACCTTGAAACATCCATCCGCTACAAAAGTGTAATGCCTG
Source organism: Niastella sp. (assembly GCA_021154515.1). GTDB lineage: Bacteria > Bacteroidota > Bacteroidia > Chitinophagales > Chitinophagaceae > Niastella. Next base: position 403 of record JAJKIL010000489.1, read on the forward strand.
CACACTTCATCTTCCGTCAGAATGATCTGTCTTCGTTTGATCCTCCGTTCAATTGCTCTCTCTTGTAGATCTGCTTTTTCTGGTTCGTCAAGGGGAAGGTATTTATTAAAACTTGCAAATAATTTATCTATGGACACGGTTTGTCAGATTGCTTTGGCTTAAATGTACGCCACTTTTTTTATCCCTGCCCATCGGCAATCCGCAATCGCATTAGGGTTACCTCATTTTCAACCTACCGCCTGCCTCACTATAGCTTGCACATCTGCTAAAGCTTGAGCAGCATTCGAACAGGGCGGGTGGCCTCGCATTCGCTAAAGCTTTAGCGGGCAAGCCTTGCCTTCGCTAAAGCTTCTGCGGGTTAAGCAAAAAAAACCCGATGTAGAAACATCGGGAGTCCTTGGTTAAGGCCTGATTTGTAGCGTAAGTTTATAATGAGTTTAAATAAGCTGCTTTTTTACCGCCTCTTTCTCACCTTTCGTCTGTCATTTTATAGCGGCGGGTACGTATATATTTTTATAAAAACTATGCCTAAAATTTTAAAGCGGAACATTTTGTATCTGTAGAAAATACTTCCCAAACTCCATTAACTTTTGTGGAACGACTGTAGAATTTTCATCAAAATCTGCTCATCGGCATGCAGCCCGGTGGCATTTTCTGCAGGTTCCTCTCCTTCCAGGGTCTTCAGGTATTTATTCAAACTATTTTGTTCATACAACGCTATCAGCCCCGGGTGAACGTAGTATTTTTTACATACAGTGCGGGTATTCCCCAACTTTAGACTCACCTCATCGAGGGCCGCTACTATATTCTTCTTTTGCTCGGTTTGCGTAAGCGCTTCACCCATAGTCTGTAACGATCGTAATAAATTAATAGAACCGGCCCAGGTCCTGAAATCTTTCGACGTAAAATCACTACCCGTTGTTTCTTTTATATAACTGTTTATCATGCCCGAATCAATGGGATGTTTATTGCCTGCTTCATCATAATACTGGAAAAGTTCAACCCCGGGTATTTCCCTGCAGTTCTTTACTATACGGGCCAGCCGTTTACTTTTGAGCGTTATATTATGGTTCACGCCCTTTTTCCCCCTGAAAGAAAACTTAATAGTATCCCCGGCAATGACTACGTGTTTGTCTTTCAACGTAGTTAAGCCATGTGAACCATTTTGTTTTTCATATTCGCCACTGCCTACCCGGATGTAAGTGCGTTCCATTAAACTAATCACGGTAGCGATCACCTTGGAGGCGGTCAAACTTCTTTGGTTAAGGTCCATTTCCAACCGTTGCCGTAAGGCGGGCAACGCCTTTCCAAATTCAATCATCCGGTGAAACTTGGTTTCATTGCGTAGTACCGACCACAACGGGTGATACCGATATTGTTTCCGTTTACGAAGATCCAACCCCGTTGCCTGGATATGCCCGTTTGCGCGGGTGCATATCCATACCGAGCTCCAGGAGGGTGGAATGGCCAGGCTGCGGATCCTTTTTATATCCTCTTTTTTTCGGATCACTTTGCCGGCATACAAATACATATATCCCCGGCCTTTTTTTGTCCGTATAATGCCGGGCTCAGCATCCGACACATACACCAGCTCGGCCAGGGAGGCCGCTTTGGCATAATCCCGGTTAATTTTTAAATATTGCCTGTGCGTCACTTTTGTCACCTGCCCCATCATTTTCTCATTTTACTTTCCAATTTTAATTTATGCAGATTTTTTGCCTCATTCAACGAGTGCGAAATGTTAACCCCATTTTCATTTTCGGCCAGTTCTGAGATGGTTACATAGAACTCTTTGATCTTTTGCAACTCTTCATCGGTCAGCTCTTCAATATCAACCAGACGATTGCTTGCGCGATCATGGCTGGCGATCAATTCATTTAATTTCAGATGAATAGCAACCGTGTCCTTATTCTGCGATTGTTGAATAATAAACACCATCAAAAAAGTAATGATGGTAGTGCCGGTATTTATAACCAGTTGCCAGGTATCTGAATAATGAAAGATGGGTCCTGTTAAAGCCCATACTATTACTACACAAAGGGCGACCAGGAACGCTATGGGTGAACCGGTTATTTTGGTCACTTTGTTCGACATCTTCTGGAAGAAGATCGACAGTTTATTCTTCTTTCTTATGGTCGTCATAATTTAAAGTTTAGGAATTCTGCATTAGGAGGGTGCTTGTAGTAAATGGTAGGGTAGGGACAAAAAAAAGTCAGGCCAAGAATGGCCCGACACCAGTAGACCTTAAAAAACCCCTAAATCTATAACCAGAACTAAAAATCTCATACCAGCCCCCCTGATTTATGTCAATCGGGGTGGTTTTAATTATTTTCTAATATGGTTTTAATCTTCTTCACCTTCATTTCCTTCTTCCATTTGTTGTTTATCTTCCTGTGCCCCTTCTTCATTAATATTACTTTCTGCGATCTGGGTAAGCACCTGGTCGGCTTCTTTTTCCTCGGCCAGGGTTTGAGCCAGCAATTCGGCCACATCGTTCATTCCAATGGTTTTAGCCAGTTGCACCAGGCCGCCGTATGTGGCAATTTCGTAGTGTTCCACTTTTTGAGCAGCCATAATAATTGCGGCGTCGCGGGTAGCTGTACCCTCCTCTGTTTCATCTATAATGTTACGGGCTTCTTTGATCAATCCTTCCATGGCTTCGCACTTTTTGGCTTTGGCATTTTCACCCATCATGTCAAAAACCTGCTCTAACCTGTTCACATGTTCTTCTGTAATGGTCACATGTTCTGTTATTGCTTCGGCCAGTTCTTCCGTAGTGGTTGCTCCCTGCATTTTAGGCAATTCCTGAACAAGCGCCTTTTCGGCCCAAAAGATATCCTGTAACTGATCTACAAAAAATTGTTTCAATAATGAATTACTTTCTTTTTTACCCATGGTTGATCCGGATTTACCAGTAGATGCGGATGATTTATTCGCTTTAGAAGTTTTTGCAGCACCCGTCCCCTTTGAACTTTTACCTCTTTCCATAACGCATTGTTTTGTGATGAAAAAAACTGAATTATAAGAGATTGATAAAAAAGAAATGCCACGATTGCCAAAATACAGTGAGCGTGTGTAGAAAAAACTCCACGTGAGAGTCCAAATCTTTACCGCTAAGGGTACAAAATGTTACTGGTATTTGTTTTGAACTTTAACACTAAAACACACACATATGAGATCCTCCAATAGTATACCTTTTTTACAAAATAAGATACAGGGAATAGGAAGTGCGTTGTTTTATAATATGAGCGGAGGGGTGTTGAAATTCCCTACCACCATAGTATCTATTTTAAACGTAGATGAGTTAGCCAATATCTGGTTCTTCACCAACCGGCCCGAGCAACATTTACAGGAGTTTGACAAGGAGTTCCCCGCCGATATGCAGATCTACCGCAAAGGCAAAGGATACTATTTGCAAATAACCGGCAAGGCCTATATTATAAATGATCCGGAGGAATTAAATAGCCTCATAGTTTTATCTGACGAAATAAAGTCAAAGGCTTTTCAGGAAATGGTGCTGATCAAATTCAAGATCGGCAGCGCTAAATATTATAGCTATCAACCCCGGTTTGCGTATAAGCATAACTTCCTGGGGCTTTTAAACCGGTTCTATACATGGTTGTTTAAAGAACCTGCACGGAATGAACCGTATGTTTACAGACCGTCGTTACCTAAGTTTGGATTTTAATAGTCAGTGGTGAGTGGTGAGTTATGAGTGGAAGACCCTGACTATAAAAAGATAACCCTACAAAGCATTCCGCTTCGCAGGGTTTTTACGAGACGCCGACTAAGGGGACGATCCTTTAATAATTTGAAAATGGGAAAATGTGACGAACCCATGAACTGACCTCTTCGTTAGGCGTTCTCAAATTGCTTTTTCTTTATACTACCTGGTGAGCAGCCATGGTGTTTTTTAAATATCTCAATAAAATGGCTCACTTTTTCATAACCCATCAGTTCTGCAATTTCATTTACAGAATAGGGTTTCTGCGACATGATCGTTCGGGCCAGTTCCATTTTCTTGTTTAAATAATAGTCGTACACACTTTTACCATAAATAAGTTTGAAGTAACGCTTCAACGTTGATTCGCTTAATGCTACCGTTTTGGCGATTATGCCCATACGCGGTGGCATTTTCTGCAAATGTTCAAGCAATATAGACTCAGCTTCCTTTACTTTTTCATAATAGAGGTCAATGTTGTTGTTCGTTTTTCCTGGTTCTTCCCGTGATGCGGAAGTCAGAAAATCTTTAATAACATCATTTGCCTGCGCAAACACAGCCGTGGAATCGGCTTTAGGATCATCTACACTTTCTATGAGCCTGGCTGCCAGCTGACTTGCCTTTGACTGAATGGTTTCTATCAGCACCGGCAAGCCACCATCATCCATCACTCCATCATTAAAATACCCGGCAATACGCAGGTAACCGGGTTGTTGCTTTATCCAGAAGCCCGACATAGAGAATTCGATCAGTTGCACAGGCAGCGCAGGATTCAATTGAAAACCCGCTGTTACCGCATCGGGCACCAGGGCAAACCGCCGTTCGCGTACTTTATTAATTTGCTGGTGTTGGTTAATACTCCTTAGCTCAACCGACTCAGGAGTATGTATACACAATAAACTAAACCCGTTATTGGTAATATGTACGGGTAAGGCTTCTTTTATAAAATCAATGGGCTTTAATAAGTACAGGTCCCACACCCGCATGTACAATCCCGCATCCAGGTGCCATGTTCTTATTTTCCCACGCCCTGTTTCGTTCGAAAACCTGATGAGCGTATGGCCTTCTTCTAATTCACCACCGGTTTCCAGGGCCAACTGCTTGAATGCATCTTCCCTGTCAGTACTGCTTACACGAATTGAATAGCTTTTCATACATCTATTGGTTTTGATTAGTATACTATATATACACCGGTGTACATATTATGAACCCTGCATATTAATGAGTATTTGCATAAGTGAGCAGAAACATTCATTATTGCTAAGGATTTTCCCTTAGTCATTGATCTATGTCAAGTAAACAGGGAGGCATATCCTAAAAAACTAAGTGTTGCTGACCCGATGCCGGTATTCTTTGAATTAATAAGGGTAATAGGAAGGCCGTATTCCTTCTACTTTTACCGCCGGAACGATCAATAATCCGGATTACCCCACTCCAATATTTTTAGAAAAGCTTACCGGGTATAACCTCACTTATAATTCCAATATTTCTTTTCTTTCATTAATCAATCCATCAATACACAATGGTTATGTGTATGCCTCTGCCGGGCTACAGCCATGGCGTCAGGCATGCCTGTTAACTACTATTCACCTTAAAACTTTACCGTGAAGCCAAATTTTTACACCCTTGTGGTGCTTGCTATTGTATTGCCCTTATCTGCTGCCATACATGCACAAAACTCTTCTCACGATATTTCATCTGACTGGTATAACCAGGCATTAAAAAGCATACAGCAATTCGAATCTCAAATAAAACCGGTGTCTAAGGCTGGTGATTTCAGTGCTATCAACCTACCCGGTCATACCGGTTTTTATATTTCCCCTGACGGATACAAGGTAACCCCAATGGAAAAACGTAACTGGGAAGTTTCATTCAACCTAAAAGGAATTGGTCGCTCCAGTATTCAATGGACACCCGATCAAACCTGCGCCGTTACGCATACTCCCAATGAGCTTTCGTATCAATTCAATTACATAGCTATTCAATATATTAATAATGGTGATGGCTTACGACAGAATTTTTTGGTAAACAGGAAAATGCCAGGCAGTGGCGCCTTAACGGTGACCATTGAACCTGCTACTGAGTTGCAGCCCCGCCTGCTTGGCAGTAACAGCCTGGCTTTTTTTAATGCTGCCGATAAAATGATACTGACTTACGAGGACCTGCAGGTGTGGGACGTCAATCATAAACCCTTACCTGCTGCCATGCATTTTAACAATGGTTTGCTGACAATTGAGGTTAATGACAGCCAGGCCGCATATCCCGTAACCATTGACCCGCTTAATAAAACGCCCGAGTGGAATACTTCTGCAGATGGTTTAATCAGCGGTCTTACCTCCCTGCAAATAAACGCTTCATTATATGGTTATGCGGTAACGGGTTTGGGCGATGTAAATGGCGACGGATATGGTGATGCGGCCATCAGTGCCCCTGCGCTCACCAATATAATTAGTGGTAACGGAGCATTGGCCAGCGTAGGCGCCGTGTTTGTTTTCTACGGTTCGCCTACAGGTTTATCCACCACGCCCGCCAAAACCCTGCAACCAAATACAGCAGTTGCCGGTGCGCTTTTCGGCGTTAGTGTCGATGGAGGCGATGTTACCGGCGATGGCATCAATGATATAATTGTAGGCGCTCCCCTGGATTCATACAGCGCTACCACCGGCGGCTTAATAAATACGGCAACCGTGAAGGCCGGAAAGGTGTATATATATCCCGGTGGCAATACCGCTGTTACCAACCCCACTAACTTTCTTGAAATAAAATTAGACGGCTCAGCTTTTTTTAGTACGGGCATCGCCGGGATAGGAAGTAATGTATCAGTCAATGCGCTTTTTGGTTTCTCTGTTGCCGCCACCGGCGATCTGGATGGTGATAACAGATCAGACATTGTAGTGGGCGCACCTGGTTACCTGAGCCCTGGTGTTGGAGCCGTTCAAAGCGGCGCTGCCTTTGTGTATCATTCCGGCAACTTATCTGCAGCACCTGTGCAGTTACAAACACCTTCCGCCTCGTTATTAGGCCTGGTACAATTTCCCTTGCTTTCGCACAGCGGACTGTTGTTTGGCTTTAGTGTTGATGGCGCTGGTGATTTTAATAATGATGGCAAGCCCGATGTTATTGTCGGCGCGCCGGCCGGTATCGATCTGTCGTCACTGGGCGGCCTGCTGAACGGCCAGGTTTTGGGCGGAACCGCGCATATTTATTACGGAACCGGCTCAGGCGTTAACAACACCATTGGTACTACTTTGCAATCAGGTTCCGGAAGTTTGCTGAGTAATGCCGCCAACTTATTCGGTTATAAAGTAAGAGGTTTAAAAAATCTGAATGGTCTTCGCAGTGGCAGCATTGCCGTTGGTGCTCCCCTCGGCGGTTTGTTGCCCAATGCCCTCAGCCTTACCATTCAAAGTGGTAACGTGCACATCTTTAAAAAGAAAACCAGCACCCCTGGCGCATCCCTTACCAGCGACCAGGTGCTGGAATCACCCCGCTCAACCAGCCTGCTGAATATTTTGAATTCACTGCAACTGAATGTGCTGTTTGGCGCCGCCGTCGATAATGCATACGATGTAAACTGTGATGGGTATGCCGATCTGGTAGTAGGCGAACCCTTATCATCAGGAGCTACTTTATCACAACTGCAGGCAAACGCCGTAGGTGGCGCCGCCTATGTATTCCTGGGCAATTCGGGTGGCACCTATTCCCCTACGCCGCAGTACACGGCATCGGTGAGCCTGGGCAGCGAGTTCCTTTCAGTAAATGCAGTTTCGTTATTTGGTTATAGCGTGGCTGGTGTGGCCGATACCCATGGCCCGGGTACTGCCGCCCGCATACTCACCGGTTCTCCTGCTGCCGCGCTTGACTTCGACAATGGTCTGTTGAACCTGGGCAGCAC
>JAJKIL010000490.1 GCA_021154515.1 Niastella sp.
CCATCAGGTAACCTGCGGCTCGATAATACCATGTATGTTACCACCATCAATACACTGGTAAAAAATGTAACTGAATTTGGCGATATACCGATTGTTACCAAAAACGGCGTACCGGTTTTAATAAAAGATGTAGCCCGTGTGGCCGATGCCGCGGATATTACGGTTGATTACGCCCTCATCAATGGCAAACGCTCAGTATATATTCCGGTAGTAAAAACAGCCGATGCCTCAACCTGGCAGGTGGTGAAAGATCTGAAAGCAAAACTGCCGGATATTCAAAGCCTGTTGCCCGACGATGTAAAAGTTACCTACGAGTTTGACCAATCGGTGTTTGTGGTGAATGCGGTTAAAAGTCTGGCCACAGAAGGCGCCCTGGGCGCCTTACTGACCGGTTTAATGGTGTTATTGTTCCTGCGCGATCTGCGCAGCAGCCTCATCGTTGTAATTACCATCCCGGTTTCAATATCTATAGGATTATTGTTGTTAAGCCTGTTTGGGCAAACGATCAATATTATGACCTTGAGTGGACTGGCATTGGCAATTGGTATTCTCGTTGATCAGGCAACGGTGACTATTGAAAATATTCACCAGCACCTGGAGATGGGTAAAAATAAACGGCAGGCCATCTACGATGCCTGTGAGGAAATTGCCTTCCCGCTGTTATTGATCCTGTTGTGTATCCTGGCGGTTTTTGCGCCTTCTTTCCTGATGAGCGGTGTGCCCAAAGCCATGTTCTTACCGCTGTCACTTTCCATTGGCTTTACCATGATCGTTTCCTACATCGTCGCACAAACCCTGGTGCCAATTCTCAGCAATTGGCTTATTAAGGCCAACCGGTACCAGCATTATCATCATGGTTCGGTGCATGCGCATGCAGGACAGGCGCTCGATTCGGGTGAAATGAAACAGGTGAGCATGCACCTGGATAAAGAACACAAAGAACCGGAAAAGAACGATCTGTTTGAACGGGTAAAGTTGCGGTATATGCGTTTTCTGCAACGGAGTATGAAGCGCAGGAAGATCACAGTGGTTACTTACCTGGTATTGGTGCTGGCAATGGCCGCTGCAGCGTTTGTAGTCATAGGTAAGGACATGATGCCCAAACTCAACAACGGTCAGTTCCAGGTACGCATAAAAGCACCCGACGGAACCAGGCTGGAACGTACCGAAGAAAAATTACGCCGGGTATTACAGGTGATCGATAAAACGGTGGATCACCATGTAAGCATTACTTCGGCCTATGTAGGCATCATTCCCAGCAGCTATGGCACCAGTAACCTGTATATATTCAATACCGGCACCCACGAAGCCATCCTGCAGGTAAACCTCGATGAAAACTACAAAGTGAATATGGATGAACTAAAGGATGCATTGCGTAAGAACATTCATCAGGAAGTACCGGATGTAAAAGTGCTGTTCGAACCCATCGATATGACGGAGAAGATCATGAGCCAGGGCGCGGCAACGCCTATCGAGATCAGAGTAGCGGGTAAGGACATGCAGGAAATAGAAAAATACGCTACCAGAATAATGGATAGCCTCAAAGCCATTCCATATTTACGCGATGTACAAATAGCCCAGCCGTTGAAATTCCCTGTCGTGTCTATTACCATCGACCGGTTAAAAGCGGCCCAGTTTGGTTTGAATGTACAGGATATTGCCCGTTCGGTAACTGCCAGCACCTCATCGAGCCGGTTTACTGAAAAGAACCAGTGGCTGGATGAAGACAAAGCCTATACCTACCAGGTACAGGTGCAAATACCCGAATACGTGATGAATACCATGGATGAGCTGAAGGAGATCCCATTGATAAAGGGACAAAGCAGTCCGGTATTGGGTGATATTGCTGCATTTAAAACTACCTATGTGCCGGGTGAGTACGACCGCTCAGGCCCCAGACGCTTCCTCACCATAAACGCCAACATTTTCAGGAAAGACCTGGGTAAAGCAACCAGTGATGTAGAACAGGTATTGCAATCCGTAGGCGCCCCGCCAAAAGGCATAATAGCAGACGTACGCGGTATGTCGAACCTGTTGTCAGAAACGCTGTTAAGTTTGCAAAGTGGATTGCTGTTTGCCGTGCTGGTAATGTTCCTGTTGCTGGCAGCCAATTACCAGTCATTTAAATTATCGCTTACGGTATTATCAACCGTTCCTGCGGTGATCGTAGGGTCGTTGGTCGCGTTATTGCTTACCGGTTCCACCCTGAACCTGCAATCGTATATGGGCATGATCATGAGCACCGGGGTATCGGTGGCCAATGCGATTTTGATTGTTACCAATGCAGAAAAGTTACGGCTGGAATATCGGGATGCGACAAAAGCGGCGATCACGAGTGCGGGCATCCGGTTACGTCCCATCTTAATGACCAGTTTTGCGATGATCGCCGGGATGATCCCGATGGCCTCAGGCATGGGCGAAGCCGGTGAACAATCTGCGCCACTGGGCCGTGCAGTGATAGGTGGATTGGCCGCCTCTACATTGGCCGCCCTGCTGGTTTTGCCGCAGGTATTTGCCTGGGTGCAACGAAAGGCATCTTATAAATCGCCTTCCCTGATGCCTGAAGAAGATCATAAAGAACATGTAATGAATGGAAAGTCAAACCCAACAATCAATACAACAATAAATAGTCAAGCATGAAAAATATTTGGGCAGCAATAATATTCAGTGTGCTGTTATCCGCCTGTGGTCATGTGGAAAAACCCGTTGACCTTACCGTGAAATCGGCTGCGGCCAATGAAGCCGGTAAATATGAAACAGGCAGGGTGACCGAAAACCCGTTAGCGAGCTATGTAAAACTTCCCGGACAATTAAAACCTTTTGAGGAAGTGAACCTGTATGCCAAAGTAAATGGGTTTGTAAAGGATGTTTTGGTTGACAGAGGTACAAAAGTAAGAAAAGGCCAGGTGCTGGCACAACTGGACGCGCCCGAAATGGAATCGCAGGTGCAACTGGCCAATTCAAAATTTTTACAGGCGCAGGAGAATGCCGTGGCCAGCAAGGAAAAGTACCGCCGCTTGAACGAAGCCGCAAAAGAGCCGGGCTCCGTAGCGCCATTGGATCTCGACAATGCTCTGTCGCGGATGAAAGCAGACGATGCCATTGTAATGGCCGAACGTTCGAATGTGGATGTAATGAAGAAATACAAAAACTATCTTACTATTACTGCGCCTTTTGACGGCGTTATTATTCAACGGAACATTTCTTCCGGCGCACTGGTGGGGCCGGGCGGCAAATCGAACGATCAGCCTATGCTGGTGTTACAGCATTTGCAAAAACTCAGGCTGGAAGTGTATATTCCTGAAGCATATGTTGACCAGGTTGATTTGAGCAGACCGGCGAGTTTTGTTTTCAATTCCATGCCCGAAAAAACACACGAAGCAAAGATCAGCCGTTCTGCCAATGCGCTGACCGGTTTGCGTGCTGAGGCCATTGAAATAGATGTTCTTAATGACAAGCAGCTATTCAAACCCGGTATGTACGCAGAAGTAAAAGTGCCGCTGTTGTCCCAGGCGAGATCTTTACTCATTCCCAATAACGCCATCGTACGTTCAACCGAACGGCAATACGTAGTTACAGTTAAAGAGGGGAAAGCGCATTTGATTGATATAAAAGAAGGATTGAAAGCAAAAGACTCCACTGAAGTATTTGGTGGCCTTACCGGTGGTGATGAAATATTGCTACATGCTACAGATGAAATAAAAGAAGGAACAACTATTAAATAGTCCCTATAACAAGTGTGTATTTGTTTCTACGGTCTCCAAAAGCAAATGAGTCCTGGCGATATCCACCAGGACTCATTATTGTTAAAAACCACTGGGTAAACATTGAATTACTTCAAGCCCCATAGTTCTATTTTGGCTTTTGAATTGGTAGCATTCGAGACTGTGTGATAAACAAATGTTACATTCTTAATTTCAGCGCTGCCGTTCTTCAATTCAATTGTTTTGCTTTCAGCACCAGGTTTGTATTCGGTATTCAGGGCAACATCCTCAGTTCCACCGCCTTCATAGCTTACCTGCATGCTTTCCATTTTAACAGGGGCGTCTTGTACCTTTACCTGAAGCGCTTTGTATCTATCCTTACCAAGGATAATAAATTTGTCCTTATCGGTTTTAAAATCAACCCTGGCGTCGCCAATCTTATGCCAGCCTGCCTTGTTATTAGTAATAACCTCTGGTTTTTGCGCATGCACTAAAGTAAAAGTAAGGAACGTAGAGACTAATAATAAAACGAATCTTTTCATGGTTGACTCTTTTTAAGTGAAATAAGGGTACTAAAGCAAATTCCATTCCCTGCCACAAAAAAGGATCGCCACATCGGCGATCCAACCCCCATAAAAACACTAAAAAAACATTGACCGGTTATAAAAGTTTTGACACAAAGTGTCTTTATGTTTTGTTAAAAAAGGATCGCAATAATGCGACCCTTTCGGTTTGCCTGAACCTCGTTGTTACACACATAAAAACCCGGGCAAAGAACAGGAAACCTGTAGGATAAGAATGCCTCCTTACGGGAAGGCTATGGTTAATGGTTAGTTTGCACAGCTAAGTTAGTAAGCCTGGCAGTGTACAGGAAATCCGGTTTGTCACGAATTCTCTAAGCATCCTGAGCGTCCTGAGCGAAGTCCAAACGCGGTTTAACTCAGACACGATTAAGAGCATTACCGGGAACGTTTGCATAGAAAAAATGCCCATATTTATATAAAATCGGTAAATATGCCGGTTGCCGGATATTAAAGAACTGCTTAACGATATGGTATTTGCTTGCAAACATATTTTCTCCCTTATATTGCTTTTATTGGTGGTAGCCACCGTTGCTGCCCAACCAAAGTGTAAAGTGGAATATTTCTCTACCGAAAACGGACTTTCTCACCAGTCGGTAACCAGTACCATCAAAGACCGGGAAGGATTTATGTGGTTTGGTAGCTGGGATGGCATTAACCGGTTCGATGGCCGTTCGTTTATTTCCTTTAAATCATTCCCCGGCGATAGTTCGCAATTGGGAAGCGATCGTATAGACCAGATAGTAGAAGACCAGGCAGATCATTTATGGATACAGGCTTATGACCGGCATGTGTATCGCTTCGATAAAAAAAGCGAACAATTTTTGCCGCTGTATAATTTCATCAATCAGGATAGAAAACAACAGATCACTTTTAGCAAAATACTGAAAGCTGCCAATGGCTGGGTGTGGTTGCAGGCGGTAAATGAAGGCGTGTATTGTGTGCCACAAAAAGATAGTAAGCCCGGCAGTATGATCGCTTACAAAAAGGGATTGCCAATCGATCATAGTTTACCTTCCAATGATATCAATTTCTTTTATGAAGACAAGGAAAAGAAAATATGGGTAGGAACGGCTGGCGGATTGGCTTGCCTGGTGCCCTCCATCGCCGGCGAGTATAAAAACAGCCATATAAATATTCCCCGCATTACTGATGCCGATTTCACAGTTGTTGTAGAAGATACAGAACATTTGTATTTCGGTACTGCCGATGGCCAACTGATCATCTATAATAAAGACGCAAAAAGTTTTTCTCCATATAAAATATCCGGCGATCACCTGCAGGGTTTATTGTGTTCACGAAATGCAGCTGTTATTTACGCAACTACAACCACCGGGCAGTTGATTTCCTTCAACCTTGATGATAAAAAGATCACTACAAATATTTATTCACCTGCGGTTCCACTTCATTCCCTGTATGAAGACCGGAAAGGGTATATCTGGATAGAACCACACAGCGAAGGTGTTATACGTTTTGATCCTGTCAGTAAATCCTTCAATCATTTCGTCAGGCAGAACACAGATCGCCTGAACGCCATCAACAACCATGTAAGGTTTTGGGAAGATAATAATGGCCTTGTATGGTGCCTGATGAAAGGGGGTGGCTTTGGATATTATAATGCTGCCAGCGGAAAGTTTGAATATACCCTGAGTACGCCCGATGCAGGCATTACCACGCTGCCCGCCAATGTGTATTCAGTTCATTTTGATAAAGCCGGCGTTTTATGGTTGACCACGAATGAACGGCAGCTTATTAAGATCATATTACAGTCGAATGTATTTCAACAGCAATTGTTGATTGAGCAGGGTATTTCTAAATATGATAACGAAGTGCGCGGTATTTTTTATGATAAAAATAACCGCCTGTGGCTGGGTGCAAAAAGTGGTAAATTATACGTTTATCAAAACGGTAAAATGGTAACCGGACTTTTTGATAACGAACCGGCAAAAGGGTTGGGACTGGTATATACTATAATGCAGGACAGCCAGGGAAATATCTGGCTGGGCACCAAAGCAAATGGCGTATATAAAGCCAGGCCGCTTAATAAGGAAGGAACAAAATATCACCTGCAATATTTTCTTCCCATAAATAAAAATGGTGGCAGCCTGCCCTGCAAGGAGGTGTATGCGCTGCTGGAAGACAAACAGGGCCGCATCTGGATCGGATCTTTTGACAAAGGAATATACCTGGTAAAAGAAGAGGGAGATATTGTACAGTTTCTGCCCGGTGCTGGTTTGTTTAAAAATTATCCAAAAGATGCGTATCCCAAGATCCGCCATATGGCGTTGGATGCAAACGGCAATATTTGGGCGGGCACTACCAATGGTTTGTTATTACTGCAAACCAGTAATGGAGCAGGTACCTGTTCCATTTATCGAAAAGTACCTGGCGATAAAAACAGCCTGGGGAATAATGATATCCAGTTTGTTTTCCGCGACTCGAAAAACAGGATGTGGCTGGCTACTTCCGGTGGAGGCTTTTGTCTGGCCATGGGTAACCAGCCATTTCAATCGTTACAATTCAGGAACTATACAACAAAAGACGGCTTGCCCAATGACTATGTTTTGAGTTGCGCTGAAGATGTGCAGGGCAATTTGTGGCTGGCAACGGAGAATGGTTTATCGAGGTTTGATGCAGCGCATACTATTTTCAGGAATTATGATTCGTATGATGGATTACCGGGAGTCAGTTTTTCAGAAGCGGCCGCCTGTTCGCGGTTACCCGATGGACAATTGGTATTTGGTTCCACCAGGGGCAGCATTTCCTTTGATCCCGTTCGCATCAATAATGACCGCATTGCCGCCAACATAGCCTTCACCAATTTGCAGATCAATAATGAAGACGCCGGCCCGGAACGAAATGATTCGGCGCTTACCTTGAAATACAACCAGAACATTATTAGTATCGAGTATGCTATTTTGGACCAACGTGCAGGTAACAGGCATGAGCTGGTGTACCGCTTGTTGGGTTTTGACAGTACCTGGCACAGCGACCGGCAACAAAGAAGAACTACTTACACCAACCTGCCGCCTGGAGAGTATGTGTTTGAAGTAAAAAGTATCAGTACCGATCTGTATTCGAACACACCGTATAAAAGTGTCGCCATTACTATTCTGCCACCACCATGGAAAACCTGGTGGGCATATCTCATATATATAATATGTATTGCAATCTTGTTGGTGATCATCAGGCGATACGCCCTGGCCATGATACGACTGCGCAACAAAATAGCCATTGAAAAAAGACTGGCGGCCCTGAAGATGAATTTCTTTACCAATATTTCCCATGAACTGCGAACACCGCTTACCCTGATCATTAATCCCATTGAGCAACTGTTGCGTAAGGAGAAATTATCTACAGAAGGCGCAGCCTGGGTAGAGGTGGCGCGCAAAAACGCCAACCGCATGGTGCGCTTCATTAATCAGTTGCTCGATCTGCGAAAGGTGGAAAGTCACCAGGCAACTTTGCATATTTCAAGAGTGGAAGTAGTAAGTTTTGTGCAGAAGATCAGTGAACATTTTAACGAGGCATTGCGCAGCAAACACCTCAACCTGAATATTAATGCAGATCCGAAAGAAATAATAGCCTGGGTAGATGCGGAAAAACTGGACATCGTGATCTTTAATCTGCTGGCCAATGCGGTGAAATTTACGCCTGAAGGAAAATCGATCACGATCACTATCTCACAACTGCCGGCCGAACAAAGTTTTTCAATTGCCGTGAGCGACCAGGGGCCAGGTGTTGATGCCGGCAAACTCAAAGATATTTTCGATCTCTTCTATGAAGCCGATCATCCAGGCCCTACACAAAAAGGTTCCGGCATTGGATTGGCCCTGTCGAAGGAGTTGGTGCATTTGCATGGCGGTGATATTTGGGCGGTAAATAATGAAAAAGGCGGCCTCACAGTTGCTGTAAAAATAAAACAGGGTACAGGTCAAAATAAACAGGAAGAACCTGTTGTCTCAGCATGGCATCATGAAATGCCTGTATATATTGAACAGGAACATTTGGAACACTCGCATTTGGAACAATCATCAGCCAGCCCGCAGGCGCCACTGGTATTACTGGTAGAAGATAACGATGAATTGCGCACCTTCCTGAGCAGTCAGTTGAGTGAATTTTACCGGGTTGAGGTGGCCAAAAATGGCGAGGAAGGCTGGAAGAAAGCTGTCCAGCTGATCCCGGATCTTATTTTGAGCGATATTATGATGCCGGTGATGGATGGCATTCAAATGCTGGATAAGATAAAGAACGACATCAATACCAGCCATATCCCGGTGGTGTTGCTGTCGGCCAGATATTCCATTGAAAGCCGGATGGAAGGGTTACGCTATGGAGCCGACTGTTACATTACCAAACCCTTTCACAATGAATTTTTGATTGCCTCCATCGACAACCTGTTGCGTCAGCGGAAAAAATTGTTCAATTCCCTGGTGAATAAGAAGCCATCCACCGAACTGAGTCCTTCACCCATTGTGGTTACCTCGGGCGATGAAACTTTCCTGAAAGAAGTGATTCGGGTGGTAGAGGATAAAATGACAGATCCCGGTTTTAATATGGAAACCATTGCCGAAAGCATGAACATGAGCCGGTCTTCATTTTATAAAAAATTCAAAAGTCTAACCGGGTTAACCACCGTAGAGTTTGTGCGCGATATGCGGTTGCAGCGTTCCAAACAATACTTCGATGCAGGCAGTACCAACATCGCCGAGGTGGCGTATTGGTCGGGCTTCAGTAACCCCAAATATTTCAGCACCTGTTTCCGGGAGAAGTACCAGGTGTCG
>JAJKIL010000491.1 GCA_021154515.1 Niastella sp.
CACAAGAAAAAATAAACGATATGAGGTCCCGCCTTGGTGGACTGAGGAGGTTTCTTTGACGTCGATAACCGTCAGTACAAAGTAAACGAAGAAAAACAACTTTCCCTTTCGCCCGGTTTTTGGGACGATAACAAACGGGCCACTGAAATACTCAAAAGCATTAAGCTAAACGAATTTTGGATCAAACTCTACGACCAGTCAAAAGCGGACGTGGAGGATTTTGTTGTGTTGTTTGATTTCTGGAAAGCCGGCGAAGCCAGCGAAGAGGAAACCAAACAGGCTTATGAAAAAGCCTTACAACAATTAGATGAAGCCGAGTTCAAAAGCACCCTTAACCAGCCGGAAGATGAATTACCTGGCGTGCTGCAGATAAACAGCGGCGCGGGTGGTACGGAAAGCCAGGACTGGGCCGAAATGCTGGCGCGCATGTACCGCATGTATGGCGAAAAACAGGGCTGGCAGGTAACCGAGCTCGACTGGCAGGAAGGTGATGGCGCCGGTATCAAAAGCGCTACGCTGCAGTTCGATGGACCGTTCGCCTACGGCTTTTTAAAGGCCGAGAGCGGCGTTCACCGCCTGGTGCGTATTTCGCCCTTCGACAGCAATGCCCGCCGCCATACGTCTTTTGCGTCGGTTTTCGCGTATCCGCTGGTTGATGACAGCATTGCGGTGGAAGTAAACCCCGCCGACCTGGAATGGGAGTTTTACCGAAGCGGTGGTAAGGGCGGACAAAACGTAAACAAGGTGGAAACGGCTGTGCGTTTAAAGCATCATCCCAGCGGTATTGTGGTGGAATGCCAGAAAGCCCGTACACAGGGCGAAAACCGCGAAATGGCGCTCCAGATGTTGAAGAGCCGCCTGTATGAGGAGGAGCTGCGTCGCCGTGAAGCGTTGAAGAATGCCACCAATGCTTCTAAAAAGAAGATAGAGTGGGGCAGCCAGATCCGCAGCTATGTATTCCATCCTTATAAAATGATCAAGGACCATCGCACCGATTATGAAGTAGGTAACGTGCAGCCGGTGATGGATGGTGAGCTGGATGGGTTTATTAAAGCGTATTTGATGAAGGAGGCGGAGGCGGGTTGACCAGTTGACCAGTTGATCAGTTGGCGAGTTGACAAGTTAACAAGTTGATAGGGTTGACGGAGTTGACAGGATGATAAAGAAAATAAGAATTAATCTGAGGCCGAAGGCCGAAGTAAAAAATAGAAAGCCGCGAAAAGGGCCAAAGCTGTTTAAAACAACTTTGGCCCTTTCTATTATTTTGAACTTAAAACTTTCAACTTAAAACTTTGAACTAACAAACTCAATAACTAACAAACTCAATAACCTAAGAACTCAATAACTGCCACTTTTACGCAGGATACTACTTGCATTTAACCTGGTTAACTGATCAACTGGTTAACTGGTCAACTAATCACCCCCACCAAAAATAAAAACGCCACACTGTTAAGCGTGGCGTTTTTACATGAGTGTATCTCAGCTGACTGAGAACCCAGAAACTCATTCACTGAGAACTCAGAACAAGAATTTTGCCTGCAGTTGCATAACAGGATTATGGTCTGCAGGCAAAATATGAATACACCAATTAATATTGCCAGAGTAATGTAAACCAATCCGGCATTACTCGCGTGTTTATACTTTCATCAACGATTAATTCATTGCTGTATCGTTGCTGAGGCCTTGCGCATATAAAGAACCCGGTAATACGTTCCAGATCAAAGACACCATACGACGACGTTTGTCATCAGCATGATAATCTTTTACTCTGTCCGGGTAAGGCAGCTCTTCCCCTTTACCCATCCACTTGATGTCGTAGTTGATGAGCTTAGGATTAGGAATAAGAGCTTCATTTATTTTGATAAGGTCAACCAGAAGGTTGGCAATAGATTTTGCTCTAAGTTCAGATAATTTTACGTTCAACTCCTGACGGGTTGGGTTGTTCGTTTTCATCTTGGCGAGCAGCGGAGAGTACAAAGGAGATTCCTTTGCGATCGGCGTTTCGTCAGAGAAACCATAACAAACAATTACCGCCACGAATCTTTGTCGGGGGTGGTCACCAAAGAACTTGATGATCCGCTGTACAATTGGTTCGATCGATTTTTTGGCTTCATCCTGTTTTTCAGGAGGAATACCATAACCACCTGCTGGGAAGAAAGTGGCTGTTTCAAATGAAGAGAAAGTGGAAATGTCATAAAGATCGTTCAACGATTTCAGATCGGTCAACGCACTCTGGATGATTACGTTTGTACGTTCTGCGAACTGCATGATCTCTTCTTTGGTACCATTCACCGACAGTTGTTGTGCAACTGCAAGCTGGGTGTCGATCTTTCTTTCAGCCTCTTTGAGGTTTTTGATGATCTCCTTACCAATGTCAGGATCCACTTCATAATTTTTCACTTTTTCTACGGTCAGGGCGATGGCGCGCTGAGCTTCTTTCTTGACTAACTCAAGTGTTTCTTGTGTGGTTTTCGTCAAGGTTTGGACTGATTTACTAGGGCCGCATGATACTGCCATGCCCAGCGCCAGTCCTGTTACTACCATGATTAATAGGCTACGAAGCATAAGAGTAAAGGTTTTTAATAAGCAGGACCAAACGTGACCTGCTCCTTTGGTTTACTAATTGGCTTTTTCGGATTGGTTCTTAAATGGATACTAGAAGTATCTATCTGACTTTTAACGGCAGATGCGCGAATATATTCTCTTTCTTTAACATTTTTTTCCTTTTTTGTCGCTTCTGCCGGCTCAGAATAAGCGTAAGAACTGTACGAATTGTAAGATTTACTATTCTCTTTTTTTGGCGCAATTTCCGGAGCGCTTTCAGTAACCGTTGGAGTTTCAGGTTGTTGTACTACCGTTGTTGATCTGTTCCTGGCAGCCTTCGTAATTTCCGGGTCCGTTTCGGTTACCGGAGTCCATGAGACAGACGTAATATTCGCAGATGATGGTAATTTTACCTTTAGTAGTTTTTCGATCGACTCATTTATCTCATTAATGTTGTCGTCTTTGATGAATGCGTACGACTTTATTCCCATTTCGGTAAACCATTTACTCCAGATGGTAGTAAGCAGGTTGTACTCACCGGTCCAGTCATCCTTTGGGTTTAATTCCAGCACAATAACTTTTAAATTGGGGAAACGTTTATTTACCGGAAGCAGACCATAGTCACCTTCTTTAAAACGACTGTTCCAGTCGGGTGCTTTTTTCAGGTTGTTGATGATCTGTGCGCAGGAAGTATACCGGTTGTTGCGGCTGCTGCGGCCTTGCAGGCTTTCAAAATCCATATAGCCATCGGTGATGATGAATAGTGTATTTTGTGCATCTTTCTCCAGGTCGTCCTGCAGGTCTTCATTGAAGTATTTCCAGATGTCGGCGCCCGCATAAGAAGTGCTGTTATTGCTGATCACTGCCTTTTTATAGATCTTCGGCAACAGGGTGTTGAAATTTTTTTCTGTTTCTTCCAGCATCTTGGCCTTTTGTTCGGGCTGGGCCGAGGCCAGGGTGAGCCGCAGGTTGCCGGCGAGGTCATACACTTCGTTTGCAGTAGTGCGTTGGGGCGCTACCATCAACTTCAGTTTATCGTTCACCGTAAAATATAACCTGGTGGGATCTTTTGCATTCAGCTTTGACTTGAAAGCGGCGTAGATGGATTGAATGACCTGTATATCCTTTGGAACCTGTTGCTGGTTGTTATACAGTATTCGGTCGCTCAGGTCAAGCAAAACCATGTAATTGTCTTTGGGCGGTGCGGATCCGTCTTTTTTTGCATCCTTCACAGCCTCTTCGATTTCATTGCAGCCTGATAAAACCCAGGCGCACATGATTGTGATTAGGAGGTAACGTGCCATAACTCAAGGATAAAGAAACCTATTAAGTGATTATTTGAAATAAGATTCCTGAAACTCTTTTAATTCCTTTATATAGGCATCCGTTTTCTCGTTGATGAGCTTGATCTGCTCTTCTCCTTTTTCGCGGCCATATAAAGTTGCCAGGTAACCGTTCCAGCCATCCCTGAAGTAATTGATGTTCTTTTCAATTGCATCAACGGGCAGAACGAGTCTGTCTTTTTCCTTGCTTAGGTCTTCCGCTCTTTGGGTTATTTGTTGTAACTCAGTTTCGTATAACATCCGTTTTTCTTCCAGCTGCAGGATCTCATCCTGTAAACGGTGAATGCGTTTGTACCGAAGTCTCAACTGGTTGCGTTTGCCCCATTCCATCTGCATCAGATAATATACAGAGCTCCAGATGGCAAACACCCCAAAACCCAAAAAAAGTACCAGGTAAAATCGCGAATCCGCGAATACCGGTACAATCAACGTTTTAAATTCATCCCGATTCAATTTGATCAAAATCTCGTTCACGGCGGTATGAACCTGAAGAGCAAGCAAAATGTCACCAATAAAAACCAGGCTTAGCAATCCCCAAACAATTTTCTTGTATTTAATACCTCTTTCCGAGAACAGATGAATAGATGTTCCCAGTGCAAAGAAAATAGTGGGGAATACGATCAGGGGGGGGTAGTTAATAATAAGATAGACCAGTCTTCGAAGGCTGGGTAACAATTGTATGTTTAGCCTTCCTTCCTGGAAAAGGGTCATTGGATCTACACCATTCAGCGCAAAATCCGCTACACTCATGTAAAAGTATAATAAGTAGAACGATAATGCAACTAAAAGAAATAATAAAAATAAAAAAGTGCCCCAACTGAAGCTGTTATACATCGCCTGGTGGCGGGGAGAATGAGCTGTACTTATTTCATCTAATTGATTTTTAAGCATATTGATCTCAGTCTGCTTACTGGGTACCAACCCCTTGGTAATATCACGACTGTTATGAATTTCTTCCACCTTGCCCTTGACCTCGTAGAATTTTTCCAGTAAGGCCTCAATTTGCTTTTGGATCCGGTTACGCGTATCCTCCGTTTTGGGTAATAATCGTAGGGAATCCTGCTCAGATAGGATGGAACCGCTGCGCACTTTGTTCAACAGGCCCTTATACGCTTCAATACCGCCTTTATAAGTACCAGCCTGCTCAACGCCGTACCCGCGCATGTCTTTCACTACGATGTTCGACAGATCAGGCATATGATACCTGTTGCTATCGGTTAATTTTGATTTGCCAGAAATGATCACTGATTAATGGATGTGTTTTGGGTTATTGCTTCCAAATTTAATTTATTGCGCTGTTTAAAAATTAGCATGTGCACACCCTGTGGATAAAAGCAGGGGCTGGTTTTAAGCCTATTTTATAATATTTTGTTAGTCAGGGTTTTGACTCGGTACTACCTTTTTGTTAATTAAAAACCAGCTAAGTAACTTCGCAACCTCAAAAAACACATGATTATGGAATTCGGCTATTTTCACTATCCACTGCCGGCAAACGAACCTGTTTTGTCGTATGCACCGGGGTCGCCCGAAAAAAAGCGGCTGAAAGAAGTGCTCGCATTGTTAAAACAGGAATCCGCAGACGTGCCTATGTACATTGGCGGACTGGAAGTGCGCACTAATAAAAAAGAGACCATGAATCCCCCACATGAAATAAAGCATGTTCTGGGGCATTATCATATCGGTGAAGAAAAACATGTAAAGCAGGCTGTTGAAGCAGCCCTTGCCGCCCGCGAAAGCTGGGCTGCTATGAGTTGGGAAAACCACCCGCACATTTTCCTGAAAGCAGCCGACCTCATTGCTACAAAATACCGGCCATACATGAACGGTACTACCATGCTGGGTCAGAGCAAAAACGCTTACCAGGCCGAGATAGACAGCGCCTGCGAGCTCATCGACTTCTTACGTTTCAATGTACACTTCCTGAGCGAGATCTACCGTCAGCAACCCATTAGTGCAGCTGGTATCCATAACCGCATGGAGTATCGCCCGCTCGAAGGGTTTGTGTTGGCAGTTACTCCATTCAACTTTACGGCTATCGGTGGCAACCTGCCTACTTCAGCAGCTATGTGCGGTAACGTAGTGGTTTGGAAACCTGCGCACACCCAGGTTTATTCAGCCCAGATGTTCATGCGGATCTTAAAAGAAGCCGGACTGCCCGATGGGGTTATCAATCTTATTTACGTGGACGGTCCTACGTTAGGTAAAGTTTGTTTCTCTCATCCTGATTTTGCCGGGGTGCATTTTACCGGTTCA
>JAJKIL010000492.1 GCA_021154515.1 Niastella sp.
GCCAACAATACCATTACCCAATACAAAAGCAATGAAAGCAGCGGTGCGCTGCTGCGGCCTAACCCGCATGGCAAAGGATTTCAATTAAACATCGACGACTCGTGTTATGTGGTGGCCAATGGGGAAATGATCCCCGTTCCCTGTGCAAATGTTGGATCCATGAACATCGATCCAAAACTTAATAAGGTAAAAGCCGGCTTAAAAATTACGGCCGAAGACTATGATCCCGGTTATAACCATGTATTGTTTACCAATACCTGGTACGGCAGCTACATGGTTGACACGGTAACTTTCGACCATTACGAAGAACCGTTCCTTAAGGGAAAGCAGATCAGCCATGCGCTGGTTGACAGTGAAAAGAACATCTGGTTTGCCACCCTGGGCGAAGGCGTATACAAACTGGCGTCGCGGGAATTTAAAACCCATTTTTTCTGTGAGAACAAGTCGCAGGAGATCTTTTCGCTGGCTAAGATAAACGGCAAAATATACGCAGGTACTGCATTCGGAAAAATATACCTGTTGCATGGAAAGGTCATTGACACCATCAATGCCAATAAAGAGTTTAATACCTCCTTATACTATGGCAGCACTAACCGCGTAACCTGTCTGCAACAATTAAAAGATGGTTCCCTGCTGATGGGTTCCGATGGGCTGTTGGTTAAAAAAACCAGCAAGGGTACTGTATTCAACACCCGCATTTATGCCATAAAATCAATTGAAGAATTAGCCAATGGGATGGTATTGGTGGGTACAGCCAAAAGGGCCCTGTTGCTACATCCCAACGATCTGTCTATACAAGATACCATTTTTCCCAGCCGTACTACCTGTGTGTGTTTCTATAACAACAATTACTACATCGGAACGGTAAACGGATTGTATGTTGCGAACCTTAATAAGCAGGTGCGCTATTTGGGCGATTCCGTTCCTTCGTTACGGCAACGCATCAGTTATTTTTGTAAATCGCCCGATGGCCTGTTGTACATTGCTACGTATGGCGCCGGTATCATATGTATGAAAAACGACCAGGTGGTGAACCAGATTACCACCCAGGAAGGTATTTCAAGTAATATCTGCAGAACCCTGTTTATAAATAATGATTTCCTGTGGGCAGGTACCGACAAAGGGCTGAATAAGATCAACATCAGTCAAACGCCTTATCCGGTTACAACCTATAGCACTTCCGATGGTTTGCCCACAAATATTATTAATGCAGTATACGTTGATAGCAATATCATTTATGCCGGTTCCCCCGCCGGTGTTACCTGGTTCAATGAAACCAAAACAGGCCATTACTCAAAATGCAATTTGCGTATCCTCGATATTTCGGTAGGAAATAAATCCCAGCCCCTGAAAGATAATTACCGGTTGGGTTACCAGGAAAACAGCTTGAAAATTTCTTATGCAGGCATCTCCTTTAAATCGGGTGGCAATATCTGGTACCGGTACCGGTTAAAAGGCCTCACCGATACCTGGGATTCAACCCTGCAAAACGTGTTGGAATATCCATCCCTGCCACCTGGCAATTACGAGTTTGAACTGATTGCCATAAACAAAAAAGGCATTGTGAGTGATCCGGTAAAGATTGCCTTTATTGTAGATGCGCCCTTCTGGCAAACTTTGCCCTTCCAGATCCTGTTCATTGCCGTTGTTATTTTAATCACCTGGCTGCTGGTGGCGTGGCGGTTTAGTATACTGCGTAGAAAAGAACAGGAAAAAACATCCGTACAGCAAAAACTGAACGAACTGGAACAAATGGCCCTGCGGGCGCAAATGAACCCGCATTTTATTTTTAACTGCCTCAATAGTATACAAAATTTTATAATAACAAACGACCTGGAGTCAACCAACCAGTACCTGACTGAATTTGCCCAGCTCATCAGGCAAACGCTCGACAATTCGGAAAAAAGCACCATTTCAATTACCAACGAAATAAAATACCTAAAGCGATACCTTGAAATGGAGATGATGCGTTTTGGCCATTCCTTCAAGTATACTGTAGGGGTTGATGCTGCACTCGACCCCGATATGGAACATATACCAACTATGATACTGCAACCTTATATCGAGAACAGCATCAGGCATGGTATCAGGTATAAAGAAAGCGGCGTTGGTACTATTGATATAAAGTTTCAAAAAATCAGCGAAGGGTTCCTGTGCATTATCCAGGACAATGGCATCGGAAGAAAAAAAGCCAGTGAATACAAATCAAAAATGCATGTTGAATACCAGTCGAAAGGCATGTCATTGACCGCCGAAAGAATAAATATTTTAAATCGCCAATTATCTGAACCCATTACGATAGAAATAAATGACCTCACGGATGCACATAATCAAGCCACAGGCACCCGGATCACGTTGCGTTTTCCCTATACGATTACATTTAAACCTGTGAAAAAATGATACGAACCATTATAATAGACGACGAACCCAATAACATTGAAGCGCTCAAACAGCTGTTGATCAAATACTGTCCGCTTGCAGAACTGATCGGAGTGGCCGAGAACATCCGTACCGGCCAGGCCCTTATTTTACAAACCAAACCCGACCTGGTTTTTCTTGATATTGAAATGCCATTTGGCAATGCCTTTGAACTGCTCAACAACCTGTCGCCGGTTAACTTTGAGATCATCTTTGTAACGGCCTTCGATAACTATGCCATCAATGCCATAAAATATTCTGCGCTGGATTATTTGTTAAAGCCGGTGAATATAAAAGATCTGCAGGCAGCCGTATACAAAGCAGCCGATCGTATTAAAACAAAAAATATTACCAGCAAAATAGATACCTTGATGTATAACCTGTCGGTAAACAAACCTGTTTTGCAAAAAGTAGCCCTTCCTACCCTCGATGGATTGGTTTTTGTAAATATCAATGAACTGGTTTGGCTGGAAGCAAGAGGCAGTTATACGTTTGTGTATATGCAGGACCAGCAAAAAATAATGGTTTCGCGCACGTTAAAGGAGTTTGAGGACATTCTTCCCTTTGAAAACTTTAGCCGTGTGCATCAATCGTACATTATCAATCACTTTTTTATAAAAAAATATAACAGAGGCCGGGGGGGAACCATTGAAATGGAAGACGGTACTACTATTGAAGTGTCTATGCGCAAGAAGGATGAGTTTCTGTCGAAGTTTAAATAAACAGTGAGGCTGCAGAAGCAGGAGAAAAATGAGTTGAAAAGTTAACAGGTTGACGTGTTGACAAGGTATAATGCTAATAATTGACTTGTTAACCTGTCAACTTTTCAACCTGTCAACTCTTACTTCCTACTTCTTACTTCAGCCACTTAAAAAACGAAAATATTCACCTGAATTACTTAGCTCCTTTTATCTTTTCCCAGATCTCCGGGATCCGTTTCACCCAAACCAGTTCCCGTTTTTTAATACTGGCATCTTCAGCCGGTGAACCAAAATAAACCTTACCACTTTCCAGGGTACCACCCACACCGCTTTGCGCCAGTACAACCGCGTTATCACCTATCGATAAAGTTTTAGACACTCCCACCTGACCCCAAAGAATAACACCATTACCAAGCGTTGTAGCACCCGCTATACCAACCTGTGCAGCCAGCAAACAGTTTACACCTAAAACCGTATCGTGACCAATGTGAACCATATTATCGAGTTTGCTGCCCCGGCCAATACGGGTATCGTGCGATACCCCCCGATCGATGGTGCAACCGGCACCGATCTCCACATCACTTTCAATAACTACCCTTCCACAACTTTCCATTTTCTTGTACCACACCGCCCGGTCCTTCCTGGTATTGTAATAAAAAGCATCCGATCCTATAACTGTGCCGGCCTGAATGATAACATTATCGCCAATAACGCAGTGATCCATTATGGTAACGTTGGGACCAATAAAACAATCCTTTCCAATACTTACTTCATGGCCAATATAAACGTTAGGCGCTATATATGAACCTTCTCCGATGGTTGCCGAATCGCTGACAGGCTTAACAGCGGGTTTAAAGGGTCGAAAGTGACGTACTATGGTTTGATAAGCTTCGAATGGATTATCAACGATCAGCAATGCTTTCCCTTCAGGACACTCGGTTTTTTGATTTATGATAATAAAAGTGGCTTCTGAATGCAAACACTTGTTGTAATATTTGGGATGATCAACGAAAACCAGGTCGCCTGGTTCTACCTTATGGATCTCATTGATACCAGTAGCCATTCCTTCTGTATTGCCAGCAAGCTCAGCACCAATCAAATTGGCTATCCATTTAACCGAAACAGGAGCAGGAAATTTCATAACCGATTAATTTTCGCAAAAGTAACGCACGATCAGCACACCGATGGGGTATTTCCTTTCAGTTTCATGTTTTATGATATATTATGACCGCCTTTTAACCTTTTCAATGATCTTTTTGCCAAAAAGTAAATTACAGTTACCAGCTCGATCAATGGATTTTTTTACTGTGATGCATGTATAATCTGATGGTGAAGTAAACATGCAATAAACAACACGTGTTGTTATCACTCAACATACCACATAACATACAACCCGCTGCCAGCGCCTGTTTCAGCTGATGTAAAAAATCAAAACAAGGAAGCGTATAGCATCCTGTTGATATAAAAACATGTTCAACATTGCACATAACGATGAAATAAGCCTTCGCTTTTCCCCATTACATAAAAAAAATGTGAATAAAATTTATTAGAATATTTTTTCAGATAGAAAAAATTATTTTTAATATTGTGGAGGGAAATTTATTTCCCGGTACTTACTAACCCATCCATATAATAAATCTCCCGGTTCACCGGGAGATTTTCATTTGTATGCATCGCTATTTTATTATCTATAAGCCATTCCAGGTATTATCACAATTCACTTCTGAAGAAGGAAAACATACATTGAAAACATTTTTCAATGTGCCTGCAGATGTATATCCGGTAGGCCGGTTAGATTATGACAGTGAAGGAATATTGATACTTACCAATGATACTTCGTTAAATCATCGCCTGTTGAATCCTTCCTTTGCACACGAACGGGAATATTGGGTGCAGGTTGATGGTGATATACATGATAAAGCAATACAGCAATTACAAACCGGCGTTACAATAACCATTAACGGGTCAAAATACCGCACCCGGCCCTGTAAGGCAACGCGTTTTACCAACACACCGCCGGTGCCCGAACGCAATCCACCCATTCGTTATCGAAAAGAGATCCCTACCAGTTGGATTAAACTGGTATTAACAGAAGGAAAGAACCGCCAGGTTCGAAAAATGACAGCCCAAACCGGCTTTCCTACCCTTCGGTTGATCCGTTATCGTATTGAAGGCATCACATTGGAAGGTTTATTACCCGGTGAAATGCGTGAAATGAATAAAAATGACATCTATACCCGATTGTTCGGGTAAGGCACCGATAATTATATTCCGGGACGCCCCGGGTTTTATCGGCCTGCCTGAATTTCAAGGCTTGCGCCTTGCTTTACACGCCGGAGCTTTAGCGTAGACGTGTGCCTTTATTTCATTACCTTGCTAAAAAAAGGTACGTTATGTTGAAATCAATGACCGGCTTTGGAAGAAGTGAACAAACCGTGGGAGATAAGACCTTCCTGGTTGATATTAAATCACTGAATGGAAAACAATTTGAACTGTCCTTAAAGATCCCGGCTTTCCTGAAGCCTTTTGAGTTTGATATCCGATCGTTGTTATCTAAAAAACTCGGAAGAGGTACCATCGATTGTACCATCAGCCTTAAGGAAAGCGGCGCCGCCAAACCCGTAAGCATAAATACCGACCTGGCTAAAGCCTATTATCAACCCATTGCTGAATTATCGAAGGCATTGAACCTCGATCCCTCTCATATCTTAAGCACCCTTATTAAATTACCAGAAGTTATCACGCCTACCGGTGATACCCTAACCGACGATGAATGGGCGCAATTTGAAAGGGTAATTGAAGCCGCTATGGCCAATCTTACCACCCATCGCCTTCAGGAAGGTAAAATAATGGAAGCCGACCTGCTGTTGCGTATAAACAATATTCAAAAGCAACAGGACATCATTGCTACCCTGGAGCCTTTACGTAAAACAAAGATCAAAGAAGGCTTAACCAAGGTGCTGGAAGACAATGTGGGGAAAGAAAACTACGATCCCAACCGCCTGGAACAGGAGTTGATCTACTACATTGAAAAAATTGACCTCAGTGAAGAGCAGGTACGCCTGCAAACCCATTGCGAATATTTTAAAACCATTCTAAGCGAACCTGAAGAAGGAAAAGGCAAAAAGTTATCATTTGTGTTGCAGGAAATAGGCCGTGAAATAAATACCACCGGCGCCAAAGCCTACGATTCCACTATTCAGAAATGTGTGGTGCTGATGAAAGACGAACTGGAAAAAGCAAAAGAACAGGTATTGAACGTACTATAACCAGGTGCCGGTTCCCGGCTACCGGTTAACCGGGAACCGGCGACCTGAACAACAAACCATATTTTGTTTCGTTCCTATCTTTGTAAAAATATTTCGCTTGAAAAAGAGGTTCCTTACTTATAGTTCGTACGTCCTGGTTCTTACATCCTTCTTCCTGCTTTCCGCCTGTGGTAAGGTAGATGTGTTTGAAAAAAACGCCACCATCCCCCAACAGTCCTGGAGCAGCAACTACAAGCCGGAAATAACCTTCACTATACAACCCGAGGATACCATCAACCGGTATAATATTTATATCGTTATCCGGCATACAGATGCTTACCGCTATAAAAACATCTGGCTCAATATACAAACCGAATCACCCGGCGGCGTTACCAATAACCAGCCCCTGAACCTGCAACTGGCTACCGATAACAAAGGCTGGCTGGGCAGTGGTATGGACGATATTTTTGAACACCGTATCCAGATTACCCCGCCGCAAAATCCCGAACGGCTAAGCGCAGGTACTTATCGCTTTAAACTGGAAAACATTATGCGGGAAGACCCCCTGAAGAACGTAATGAATGTTGGTATCCGGCTCGAAAAAGCTCAATAGGTATTCATCAATTGGCCCCATGGACGTATTTACAAAAAAGCGATTGGCTATTGCCAGTATTGTATACTGGTTATTGCTGTGTTACATAGTAGTAGCGCTGGTATGGTGGTTTATTGCCCTGCAACGGCAAAATCATCAAATGATCAGCTATAAGATGAGTGAACTGAAAATGGATGATCCCTCCTTTCAGGCCAAATACCAGTTACTGGTTCAGGAAAAACAAATCAAAGAGATCCGTAACATTGGCGAAGGGTCTATTTTCCTGGTGGTGATCCTGATCGCTTCCATCTTTGTTTACCAGGCCGTGCGCCGCCAGATCCGTTTACAAAACCAGCAGGAAAACTTTATGATGGCCATAACGCATGAGTTAAAAACACCCATCGCTATTGCCAAACTGAACCTGGAAACCCTGCTGAAATATTCCCTGCCCGAAGAAAAGAAACAAAAAATGCTGCAGGCCACCCTGCAGGAAACCAACCGGCTGAATACCCTGGCCAGCAACATCCTGGTTTCGTCGCAACTCGAAGGCGGCCGCTACCGCATCACAAAAGAAGAACTGGACTTGTCAGACCTGGTAAAAACAGCCTATAACGACTTTCACCACCGCTTTGCCGACAGGCAATTTCACAGCGAAATAGAACCGGAAATAGATATCGACGGTGATCCCTTACTGTTACAGATCCTGGTAAATAACCTGATTGAAAATGCCATCAAATATTCCCCCAAAGAAGGCATTATCACCTGTAAACTCACTCAAAAGAACAGGACCATCCTGTTCCAGGTACTCGATGAGGGCTCCGGAATACCCGACGATGAAAAGAAACGGGTGTTTGAAAAGTTTTACCGCATAGGCAACGAAACCACCCGTACCACCAAAGGCACCGGTTTGGGACTCTACCTTTGTAAAAAGATTGTAGAAGATCATCATGGACACATTAAGGTGGCTGATAATTTACCAAGAGGCAGTAATTTTATGGTAAGTTTTACTGTAAAACACGCCCATGAGTAATAAACCATCCATATTATTGGTTGAAGACGAAGAAAATCTGCACGAAGCATTAAAGCTGAACCTTGAACTGGAGCAGTATGAAATTACTTCTGCTTATACCGGTAGTGAGGCCCTGCAAAAGATCCAAAGCGAATATTTCGACCTGATCATACTGGATGTAATGCTGCCCGATGTAGATGGCATCAGTGTAACCGAAACCATTCGCGTTCAAAATAACCATGTGCCCATTCTCATCCTCAGCGCCAAGGACACCAGCTCTGACCGGGTACTGGGGTTAAAAAAAGGCGCCGATGATTATCTTACCAAGCCTTTTAACCTCGAAGAGCTGTTACTGCGGGTACAGAAACTCA
The DNA here is from genome assembly GCA_021154515.1 of Niastella sp. GTDB lineage: Bacteria > Bacteroidota > Bacteroidia > Chitinophagales > Chitinophagaceae > Niastella. The sequence continues at coordinate 8,340 of JAJKIL010000492.1, forward strand.
TTGACAAGAATAAAAAAATGCAGGACAAGGACACCGTAGGTGATACCTATCAGTTTGGTGGCCATACCATTGATTTTAATGCCCAGGAAGCGCTTACAAAGGAAGGACAACGCATTCAGCTCAGTAAAAAAGAAGCCATGCTGCTGAAGCTGTTATTCGAAAACAAGAACGATGTGGTGCCAAGAGAAAAGATCCTGCAAACGGTTTGGGGATACAACGTATATCCCACTACCCGCACCATCGATAACTTCATATTGAACTTTCGTAAATATTTCGAGCACGATAGCCGCAATCCCCGTTACTTTCATTCCGTGCGTGGGGTTGGTTATAAGTATACAGAATAGTTGACCAGTTGACGAGTTGACCAGTTAACAAGTTGGGTTTTAAGTGAGGTGATTTTGGTAAGAAGTGGTTGGTTGATAGGGTTTACGAAGTTGATATAGTTGATAGAGGGACGAAAA
>JAJKIL010000493.1 GCA_021154515.1 Niastella sp.
AAAATATAAATGCGAAGGATTACCTGATGATACCATTCACTTTAATTTCTCAGGTACTGCCGGACAAAGTTTTGGCGCCTTTAACGCAAAAGGGGTGACACTAGACATGGAAGGTGATGCCAACGACTATTTTGGTAAAGGATTGAGCGGCGCCAAACTGATCGTATATCCGCCAAAACAAGCCAGCTATGTACCGGAAGAAAACATCATCATTGGTAACGTGGCCTTCTATGGCGCTACATCTGGTGAAGCCTACATCAGAGGTAAAGCCGGTGAACGTTTTGGGGTTCGTAACTCAGGCGCCGAAGTAGTGGTGGAAGGTGTGGGCGATCACGGTTGTGAATACATGACCGGTGGCCGCATAGTGATACTGGGCGCTACAGGCCGCAACTTTGCTGCCGGTATGAGTGGCGGTATTGCTTATGTGTACGATGTGAAACAACAGTTTGCTACACTTTGCAATAAAGAAATGGTTGACCTCGATCCGCTGGATGCAGAAGATGCACAGGCGCTGAACGATATGATCACCCGCCATTATGCTTATACTGGTAGTGCCGTAGCACGTTTTGTATTGGATGATTTCGAGAACCAGTTGAAGAACTTCATTAAAGTGTTCCCGAAAGATTACAAGAAAGCGCTGCAGGAAAAAAGCAAAGTAAAGCAAGGCGCTAAGAAGAAGTAAGCTGAGTAGCGAACAGGGCCCTGAAGTACGCTGCCGCTCAAGGCTATGGCGCACAAGTGAGTGACACAACAGGCGCTGAGATAAGAACAGCAGCTGACAACCAAAACAATTAACTAGAATCGAAAAACTGAAAATAGAAAATGGGTAAACCAACAGGTTTTTTAGAATTTACCAGGGAATTGCCGGGTAAAAAACCAGTAGAGGAAAGGTTAAAAGATTACAATGAATTTGTTGAGCGCTACAGCGAAGAAAAGCTGAACCAGCAATCGGCACGTTGTATGAATTGTGGAGTTCCTTTTTGCCACAGCGGATGTCCGCTGGGTAATGTGATACCTGAGTTTAATGATGCGGTATACCGCAAGAGCTGGCAGGAAGCCTATGATATTCTTTCTTCAACCAATAACTTTCCGGAGTTTACCGGCCGTATTTGTCCGGCGCCTTGCGAAAGCGCCTGCGTATTGGGCATTAACCAACCGGCTATCACCATTGAAGAAATTGAAAAGCATATTATAGAAATAGCTTTCGATAAAGGATTTGTAAAACCACGCAAACCACACGTGCGCACCGGTAAAAAAGTAGCCGTGATAGGTTCTGGTCCCGCTGGTTTGGCTGCCGCTGCGCAGTTGAACTATGCAGGTCACTCAGTAACCGTGTTTGAGCGCGACGATAAGCCTGGTGGTTTGTTACGATATGGCATACCTGATTTTAAACTGGAGAAATGGGTAATTGACAGAAGAATAAAACTGATGGAAGAAGAAGGGGTGACCTTCCGCTGCCATGCCAACGTGGGTGTGAATGTACGCATCAACGACCTGTTACGCGAATACCATGCAATTGTACTGGCTGGTGGTTCAACTGTTCCCCGCGATCTGAAGATCCCTGGCCGCGAACTGAAAGGCGTTTATTATGCCATGCAGTTCCTGAAACAACAGAACAAGCGCAATGCAGGTCTCGATCCGCTGGCGAATGCCAATATCGAAAGCAATATCTTCAGCGAGAATTTATTAGCTACCAATAAGAATGTTGTGGTAATTGGTGGGGGTGATACCGGTAGCGACTGCGTTGGTACCAGCAACCGCCATAAAGCAAAATCAGTTACCCAGTTTGAGCTGCTGCCCAAACCACCGGAAGGCCGTACGGAGTTTATGCCCTGGCCCAGCTTCCCCATGATCCTGAAAACTTCTTCATCGCACGAAGAAGGCGCCAACCGTCACTGGGCGATTGCTACCAAGGAGTTTGTTGGTGATAAAAAAGGTAACCTGAAAGCCCTGAAGGTGATTGACCTGGAATGGAAGGTAACCGAAGACGGCAAACCGGCTCAGTTTGTTGAAAAACCAGGATCGGAGCGGGAGCTGCCCTGCGAGCTGGCATTGCTGGCCATGGGTTTTGTGCATCCGCAACACGAAGGTTTATTAAGCGAGCTGGGTGTTGACCTGGATAGCCGTGGTAATGTGCGCGCCACTGAAAAGGAATATAAAACAAGCATTAATAAAGTGTTTGTAGCTGGTGACATGCGCCGGGGGCAAAGCCTGGTTGTATGGGCCATCAGTGAAGGCCGCGAGGCTGCCCGTAAAGTAGACGAATTCCTGAACGAAGGCGTTTCTTTCCTGGAAAGCAAAGACCAGAATATTGTGTTAGCGATATAAGGCTAAAAACCACATTTTTTATGAGCCCTGACGGTGACGTCGGGGCTTTTTTGATTTATATACATATAAAATATTCGTATGTGAAATCTGAACTGGTATTGGGTATTTATTTGCACGTTTAGGTTGGTTAATTTTAAATTATTAATGGTAATCTCACAATTTTCGCAATTTGATGCAAAAGACTATCGAAATTTAAACACCATCCAAAAAGGGTGGTGTTTTTATTTTCAAAACAGGGCTTTATTTAAAGAATAGGCCAGCAAGCAGTTATGACATGGATATAAGATAAATAAGATATACATTATAAATATTAAAATATAAATGATGGGTCAGGTTTTATGTTAAAAAATGAATATTTTCGGTGTAATATTATTAGATGCATTAAATTAATAATATCATTCTTATAACTAAACAACGGAAAACAATGAAACTGTCATTTAAAAATGTAATGCCGTTCCTGGTATTGGTAGCCGTAGCCCTGGTTGCCATGTTTATAAAACCTGAGGCGGATCATGTTCCGGGCGCAACAGAAACAGCCTATAGCGCAGCAGATATTGCCTGGGTACTGGTTTCAACGGCGTTGGTGTTTTTAATGACGCCTGGCCTGGCTTTCTTCTACGGTGGTATGGTGCACCGCAAAAACGTGATCTCCACCATGATCAAAAGTGTGGTTGCTGCCGGTGTGGTTGGCGTATTGTGGATCACTGTTGGTTTTAGTTTGAGCTTTGGTGATTCCTGGCATGGACTCATTGGTGATCCTTCCACTTTCCTTTTCTTCAAAGGGGTGAAATCAGGCGCTGCATGGCCTGGCGCTCCCACCATTCCTCTCGGTTTGTTTGCCTTGTTTCAACTGATGTTCGCCATCATTACACCCGGTCTGGTTGTAGGTGCGGTGGCTGAACGTATACGGTTTACCTCTTATATATTGTTTATTGTATTGTTTAGCCTGCTGGTATATGCTCCGGTAGCGCACTGGTCATGGCATCCCAAAGGATTTTTAGCTGTTATGGGTGCATGGGACTTTGCCGGTGGTACAGTGGTACACATCACTGCTGGTTGTGCTGCCCTGGCTGGCGCCCTGGTTTTAAAGCGCAGAAAAACACATATAGCCCACCAGGAAACACCTGCGGCCAACGTGCCTTATGTACTGATCGGTACAGGTTTACTGTGGTTCGGCTGGTTCGGTTTTAACGCCGGTTCTGCTGTAGGCGCTTCTGGCTTGGCAGTAAATGCCTTCGGAACTACCAACACTGCCGCTGCTGCTGCAGGTTTGGCCTGGATGTTCTTTGATGTGGTAAAAGGTAAAAAACCTTCAGTACTCGGTTTTTGTATCGGTGCTGTTGTAGGTTTAGTTGCTATCACTCCAGCCGCTGGTTATGTAGGTATTTCTCAAAGTATCATTATAGGTGTTGTAGGCGCTTTGGTGTCTAACATAGCAGTTGGGATTAAACAAAGATCTACTTTGGACGATGCGCTCGATGTATTCCCCTGTCACGGTATTGGTGGTATGGTAGGTATGTTGCTTACCGGGGTATTTGCCAATACGAATGCACATGGAATTCCGAACGGTCCTCAGGGGTTGTTCTATGGCAATCCTGCATTCTTCTTTACCCAGTTTAAAGCGATGGCCATAGTTGTTGTATATAGCTTCACCGTTTCTTACGCTATATTCAAATTCATCAACTTCGTTCTCCCTATGCGTGTAACCGAAGAAGAAGAAGAACTGGGTCTGGATGAAACTCAACACAATGAAAAATATTTGCAAGGGACTTTGCTGGTTAGCGGTGGGAATGGAAAGCTAGTGGAAAAGGCAGCTGAGTTCTAAAAAGAAAAAGGTACAGCTTATAATAAGATCGGGCTTCTGACACAAGCCCGGTTCCTACCAACCGTACCCTTTTCATTAACACTTAAAATCTAACTGCAATGTTAAGAAAAATTTCTTCATTGGCCATGTTTAGCATGGTCCTGGGTTCTTATGTTAAAGCGCAAGATTCTACGAAAAAAAGTCCTCTCGTTATTACAGGTTCTGTAGATGCATATTATCGCTATAATTTCCATAATGCCAAAGATTCAGGCATTACTAATAATTACACCAGCTTTACCAATTCGCACAATTCATTCGAATTGGGGATGGCATCGGTAAGGGCTGATTATACCACTGGTAAAGTAACGGGAACATTGGATCTGGGTTTTGGCAGAAGGGCGGAAGAGTTTTCTTACAATGAGAAAGCCACAGGTTTGGGAACCGCTATCAAGCAGGCCTACATTTCAGTGGCCGCTACCGATAAATTAAAGTTCACCATGGGTAAATGGGCCACCCATATCGGTTACGAGGTGGTAGATGCCTATATGAACCGCAACTATAGCATGTCGTACATGTTCTCGTTCGGTCCTTTCTTTCATACTGGGTTAAAAGCTGAATATACTGCTGGTAAATTTGGGTTCATGTTGGGGGTAGCCAATCCTACCGACAATGTGACCGCCAGTTTTTCCAAGAAAATGGCGCTGGCGCAGGCCAGTTATACCAGTGAAGGCGGTAGTCTGAAAGCTTTCCTTAATTACCAGGGCGGTAAAGACCTGGCCGAAAACACCGTTAACCAGGTTGACCTGGTAGTGAACGGCACCCTTAGTGATAAGTTCAGCATCGGTTATAACGGAACGGTTCAGTCTGTTAAGCCCAATGGCAAAAGCAGTGGCGACAGCTGGTGGGGATCTGCCATTTATTTGAATGCCGATCCTTCCAAAACGTTCGGCTTAACCCTGCGTGGTGAGTATTTCGATGATAAGAATGCCGTGTCAGGATTCTCCTCTGCGGCCGGATTAGGCACCAGTGTTATCGCTGCAACCCTTTCGGGCAACATCCATATCGAGAATTTGACCATCATTCCTGAATTCAGATTGGATAGTTCAAAGGATCCCATTTTTACCAAGAATCCAAATGAGGGGGTAAAAAGCACAGGTACTTTCATTTTGGCAGCTACCTGGCATTTTTAGCAGTGATAAGATGATTTTGTTTGTTTCACATGAGAGATAAAAAACGGTTGACAGTTGGTAATCACAGTTCCAACTGTCAACTTCCTTAAACCAGAGCTACATGGACTGCTCTGCTATACAAGGGCCGTAACCAAAACTAACCCGCTTATTTTATTTGCATCCGTACACTATTGAGGATGATTTATTAGTACCGGAGCAAAGAAGTTCATTGTTTATTGTTTGCTGTATGTAGGTTTTAAAGTATTCGGGGCTCTGGATCTGAATTCACAAGGTGTAATTATATTTTGACCATAACATATGTGTCAACTGCCTTATAAGGCATTGCACAAAACCCAAAAGAGACGACCAGGCTGATATTAAGTTGAATTGGCGGCATCGCCGGTTAAACTTCTATTGTTCACCCCAATTAAAACTTTTTTAACATGCAAGCAAAGCATTTAGGCTTTTTTCGTATCCTTTCCAGTTTAACGGGAAATACGAAAAATGTATTGGAACCCGCCATTCAACTTACCCGTTCAGAAAAATGGAAGTTAGGTTCTACCATTTTTCTGGGGAAAATGATTGGGTTGGGCCTCGTGTTTCTCGCAATGATCTTTCTTCCCGGTATGCTGGGTACGCCTGCTCAGGCGCAAACCGGCTATACAGCACATGAAACAGCCATGGTGAATTCAATAAATACCGTGTGGACACTGGTGGCTGCTTTTTTGGTATTTGGCATGCAGGCTGGTTTTGTTATGCTGGAAGCGGGTTTTGCCCGTAAGAGAGAAACCGTGAATGTTTTAATGGAGTGTATACTGGATACTTGTTTATGCGGTATACTTTTTTGGGCTATTGGCTATGCGTTTATGTTTAGTCATGGTAATGGCTTTATTGGTACGCATTGGTTTTTTCTTTCAGGTGCTCCTGATACCTACGAAGCTACCGGTGTTCCCATACTGGCGCACTGGATCTTTCAGTTTGCATTTGCCGATACCTGCTCAACCATTACTTCAGGCGCCATGATCGGTCGTACCAGTTTTCGTGGCGACATATTATACAGCATTGGGGTAACCGGTTTTATTTATCCCATCATCGGTCACTGGGCATGGGGACCAGATGGATTTTTGGTTACCATGGGCAGTGCCGGTAATTTCCTTCCTTCTCTCGGACAGCCTTTTCGCGATTTTGCAGGATCTACGGTAGTGCATACCATTGGTGGTGTTATATCATTGGCAGGCGCTATGGTGCTTGGTCCCCGTCTTGGGCGAGTATTTGCGCGTGACGGTGGAGGCATGCCTGCTCCTCATAACCTTACCGTGGCGGCAGTAGGCGGCTTTTTATTATGGTTTGGCTGGTATGGTTTTAATCCCGGCAGTACACTTTCGGCTTTAGATGCACAAGGCATTGGCCGCGTAGCCGCTAACACAACCCTGGCTGCCTGTACCGGCGGTTTGGCCGCTATGATGGCTGCTTACTGGTGGGGTGCTACAAAAGGAAAGTTCGACCTGGCTTTTTCTATCAATGGCTTTTTGGCCGGTTTGGTGGCCATTACGTGCCCCTGCTATTGGGTAAGCCCGTTGGGGGCCATTTTACTGGGCGCTATTGCCGGTTTTGTAGTATATGCCGGCGCCTGGCTGGTTGAATACTGTCGTATATACGATCCGGTGGGCGCCGTTGCAGTACATGGTTTTTGTGGTATTTGGGGAACCCTGTCGCTAGGTTTTTTTGCTTGTGGCAAGTATGGCGCAACAGGGCCGCTTGGCGCAGATAACAGTGCCCCGGTAACTGGTTTGTTGTATGGCGGAGGAATGGGTGTGCTGAAGGCTCAGTTTATTGGCAGCGCCATTATTACCATTGGCACCTTTGTAGTTGCATTTATATTGATGTGGGTTATAAGGCAGTTACCCGACCCATGGAATTTGCGGGTAGAAGCAAAAGGAGAAACAGGCTCTGGCGGTATAGATGTATTTGAGCATGGTACAGAAGCATATCCGCATCAACCTGCTGTTGTAGATATCCCGGAATACCAACCCCAGCCTAAAGAGCAACCGGTATTTTCATAATTGATTTTTTAAGTCGATGGTTTTTGTTGGGCCTTTTCAATAAGATATACCAAAAGGGTATTTCCGGCCTGGAAGTACCCTTTTTTATGGCATATTATGGATAACACCTTAAAAAACATATTATAAATAAAGACCAAACAAAGAGATGAAACAGGGAATCCTTGCGGTTTGTCTGGGCTTGGTCTGGGTTATGTCTGGGCTTGGTCTCTGTCTGGTTTAGAAGAAATATGAAAAAATCAGGAATTTGTGCACAAAGAGGTATCAGTATTATTATTAATTTTATATGTAGTATAATTTACATGATGCCGTTAAAAAATGGTATTTTTGATTATAATAATAAACAATTTGCGTAATTAGGCATTGAGTTTAGAACAGAATATGGCTTATTTGGTTATATTATATTTATCATAATATTTTAGCGAATTGGTTTCTTTCACCCCCTCAACACGATTGGTTTGTATTTGAAAAACAAGGGTATTTGAATATTCCAGGTAAGAGAAGTGTGAGATTGAACAGCGGATGCCGATTAACGAAGTTCAAATAATATTCAATAGTGTTCTGGATTTTCACCTATAACCAAAACTAACTAACGCTGTGCGGTATAAATGAAATAGTATTTAATGCTTTTTTTCATTACCGTTGTTTTAGTTATCAGAAAAACGCGCCCGTTTCGCCGGGTGCGTTTATTTTTTGGTGAATGTTGAATGGTAAATGGTGAATAGCTCGCGATTTTCTCAGTTTCGAACTAATCAGGAAGCTCAAAATTGAAAAAACCATTGACCATTCACCATTGACCATTCACGTCTACGCTGAGTTTCTTCCCGCATTAATAATACCGAACGAGCTGCGGATAACCAGCTTCTCGAAGATCTCTTTATGCTGTGGTTGCGCGTTTTGCTCTTCCATCAGGCGAATACGCGACATGGCGTATTGCTGAATGGTGGTCAATGGCAACACGATGCGTTCACGCATTAATACCGACAGCTGCTCAACAGGGTAATCAGCCATCAGTTCGCTTTTGCCCGATAACAGGAAAATATACCGTTGTGTTAATTCGTATTCTTTGTAGATCTGGTTCCAGATCTCGCCGTACCGGGGGTCCTGCGCCAGGTATTCCGTTAAGGGGAAGAAGCATTTCTTCATCGCCATCTCGCAATTATCCATCAGGGTTTTGAAGAACAACGAATGGCGGTAAACCTTCTTAATATTGTTTAATTTGCCTTTTTTCTCCATGGCCTGTAAGGCACTGCCCACACCATAGTAACCGGTTACGTTTTGTTTTAACTGGCTCCAGGCGCCTACAAATGGAATGGCCCGCAAATCTTTCAATGACAGTTTTGATGAAGAGCCGCGTTTGGCCGGCCGGCTGCCGATGTTGGTCTGGCTGTAGAATTTCAGCGGACTAACATGCGCCAGGTAATTTAAGAAGTCGGGATTGTTCTTTAATTCATTATAGGATCTCAAACCTTCTTCGGCCAGTTCACCCAGAATTTCTTCTTCTTCTATTGATAATGTTTTGTCTTTATCGGCAAAGACATCGTTCGAAATTCCGGCATTCAACAATTGTTCAATATTGAACTGGGCAGAGTCGATAGTACCAAAGTTGGAACTAACGGTTTGTCCCTGTATAGTCAATTGAATTTCTTTATTGCTGATGTTCTTGCCCATAGAAGCATAGAACTTATGGGTTTTACCACCCCCACGTGCCGGAGGACCGCCACGGCCATCGAAGAACACTACATCGATGCCATATTTGGCAGAAATGCTGGTGAGCTTTTCCTTGGCTTTATAAATGCTCCAGTTGGCCATCAGGTAACCACCATCTTTTGTGCCATCAGAAAAACCAAGCATTATCGTTTGGGTATTACCACGGTTTTTTAAATGACAGTTGTACGCTTCATTTTCATACAGTGTTCGCATAACAGTTTCCGCATTTTGCAAATCTTCCACTGTTTCAAATAAAGGGACTATATCAACAGCCATTTCCTCATGATCCCAGCCGCCCAGAATAAGC
>JAJKIL010000494.1 GCA_021154515.1 Niastella sp.
CAGGTGCGCCAGTCCATAACCCACAAAACCGGTGGTGCCGGCCAGATATAATAACAAACCGGCCAGCATGGTTTTCTTGGGTCCAAACCCTTCTCCGAGCACACCGGAAAACCAGGCCGAAATGGCTACGGTAATACCATAGGCGGGGAACAGGGTGGCGTTTTGCTCAATGGTCATACCCTGCGCTTTCAGGTACGGACTTAACCAGCGGGTTTCCATACCATCGCCCATCATGAATATAAGGATACCTACATAGCCCCATAGCAGGGACATGGGAATGCCGGTTTTATCGGCGAATGTTTTGTTTGCAGCAATCATTATGTTGTTTTTTTGTAGCATTTGGATTGTTGAGCATCGTTATTGAATTCAGGAGCTTAGGCAGGCAGACGGCAGAGAAAAAAGGCAATAGGCAGTGGGCAATGGTGAAAACGCTGTTCCCGCCTTAACCTTTCAACCTTTCCTATCACTCAATATCCTCCCGATACGCTATCAACTCTATCAACCCACGTCAACTCTACAACTTGTTAACTTGTTAACTTATCAACCCTATCAACTCCATCAACCCTATCAACTTGCCTTCCCTCGTCAACTCGTCAACTGATCAACTGGTCAACTCACAACTATTTACACACCCGCACCTCGCTAGTACCATCGTAACTAAAAGAATTAACCAACATCCATCTCCCCTTATACGCCTTTAACCCCGCCAATTGCAACACCGTATTTCCCTTAAGATCTATCACCTTATCATTGTACCACTGCTGATCGGTATCGATGGACTGCATAAGAATGGTAGGATAGTTTTCATTGGGTCCGGATGAAACACTTTTCACGCGGGCCAGGGCGCTTTGTTCTGTCACTGCTTTTGTTTGCAGATTGATGGCCCAGATCTTACTGCTGGTTGATAACCACAAGGAATCTTTTCCGTACACTGAAAACAGATCGTGACAACCAGAGGCAGGCAGGGTTACGCTATCCTTCAACGTAAGATCGGGCGCTGCACAATTAAAATTATAGGTAAAGCCGTACAGCTTGTTTTTGGAAGCGGTCCACAGTTCCTGTCTCTTTTTATCCCACACTACATTATGCGCATCGTTCACTGTAATTTTTTTGGTATAACCAGTGTATGGCAAGGCGGAAGTATCCATTCTTAACAACATCAGGTAATTACCGGTACTGGCGGCTATTACCAGGTTACCATCGGGCAGCACTTCTGTTGAATGCACATTGCCATTGCCGCCATAGGCATAAAAAACCGTTTTCTTATCGGCGATACGCACCAACGCCACACCGCCGGTAGAGGCATTGGCCAGGATATATTTATTATTATACACCGGTTTGGCATCAGACATGTTCACAAACCACTTCACGTCACCGGGAGCCACATTCGACGTGGCCGGGCTCCATTCCCACACCACATTTTTGGTATCTACATCAGCAATCACTACCCGGTTTACCGACTGATCGGCAAAGACGATCTGCCGTACGTCTTTTTGACCGGTAGTATCGATTTCGTTATCGGTCGTGTTGCCGGCAGAAGACTTTGAACATTGGATCATACATACGGCTATCAGGCCTGCTACCACCATAGTTTTAATAGGTAAAGTTTTCATATTGTTTAATTGTCTAATCACTTTAAATTTTGTTTTAATTTCTATATATCCAACCGCGATTATTAAACAATTGACAACCTTCAAGGCAAAAAAGTACTAGAGTACGGCTTAAAATGACCCAAAGCGTGCAGTTTCCTTCGGTTGAAACTGCCGACGATGACACCAAATTAAACATAAATAAACACAATTAAACATTATTAAACCATTAATTAAACACATTTATGCGCACAATTGAGTGCGCTCATATTATCCTTTTTTAAAAAATTAAAGGGTCTGTAAGCTTTTTACACAAAATTCCTGAGATTTGACTGGGATTTATGGGATCATTGATCACCCATCCCATAAATCCCAATCATTTCATAAATCCCAGTCAATGACGATTACAGACAGACACCAGCTCATTATTCAGAAATTACAGGAACAAGGACGGGTAGATATTCAGGAGCTCAGTGAGGAACTGCAGGTTTCGGGCGTTACCATTCGCAAAGACCTGAAGTTGCTGGAGGAAAAGAACCTGTTGTTCAGAACAAAAGGTGGTGGCTCTATCAATAATCCCTATGCAGTTGAACGCCCCATCAATGAGAAGGAGTTCATCAATGCAGATCAAAAGAAGAAGATCGCCAAAGCAGCGCTTACCCTGCTGGGTCAGAACGACAGCATCATCATTGGTTCGGGCACTACGGTATTCGAACTGGCGCAAGCGCTGTTCCCTCCCAGACATATAACGGTTATCACCCCTGCTCTGCGGGTAGCGATAGAACTATGTAACCGGCCCAATGTAGACATATTGCAAATTGGCGGACTGATCCATCACAGCTCAGCCTCTGCTGCGGGCGCCTTTGGAGAACGGTTGCTCGAAGATATTTCCTGTGGGTTGTTATTTATGGGGGTTGATGGGATTGAACCGGAGTTTGGTTTAAGCATTACCAACCTGGCAGAGGCCAGCCTTGATAAAAAAATGATCCAGGTAGCGCAACAGGTAGTGGTGATGGCCGATAGCACCAAGTTTGGTCGCCGCGGCATCGGCCGCATCTGCGGGCCCGACCAGGTTGATTATATTATTACCGATGCCGGCGCACCGATGGAAGCCATCAGGCAGCTGGAAGAAAAAGGAGTGAAAATCATTATTGCGGAATAACTGGGAAAGGGTTTTCTATCTTCCAATCAATTTCTCATAGTCCTCATCATTCATATATTCCAGGATATCACCCGGTTGGCAATTAGGCATTTTACAAATCTCCTCCGGCGTTGAAAAACGAATAGCCTTTGCCTTGCCTACTTTTAATGGGTTGTCCATACTTTGTCTACGCCTGATTTCAGGTAAGCCGAAGAGGAAGCACGTCTTTTGCGCAAGAATTTTTGCAATCAAATTATAAATAGAGAACGGGTACATATAGGCTTTGATTAATTTATATGCGTCTTAGACAAGCCAAACAAAAAAACCCCTGCTTTTTAGCGGGGGTTCTATTTTATACAGACTTATTAAATTATTTCAGTTTAACCGGCATTTTCACCGGAAGCCCCAATTGCTTTTTCCGCTACCGGTTGAACAGTTACGGGAACGGGTTGAACCGCGGCCGCTGCAGGCGCCACTTCTTCTTCACCCACCCAGTCTGAAGGCAGATAACCTTTATACTTCAACAGGTAGGGGTTCAATTTCTTTTTAACCCATTTTGAAATGATCTCAAACACCAGGAAGCCAATGATAATGGAGATGGCCCATTCCATAAAGCTAAAGGTTTGTTTGTCCACCACCGTTCTTTTGGCGGTGAGTCCCCACAGGTTTTTTATACTGCGGGTTGTAAAGAAATGCGCTACAAGACGGGTAGAGGCCATCCCAATGGCAAAGCCTATAAAATTGCCCGTGTAGTTGCTGTACACGTACTGCATGAACTTTTGGCCGGTATTGTTTTTCATAGATCAAAGTTTGATCTTACTAAAATAATACCTTCCTTTCGTAAACGCCAGTATGTGTAAAAAATAACTATTTTACAACACTTCCAACCGACGGTAGCTGAATTCCAGCATTTTTTTGAGCTGTTTTAAATTGCGGCGGCTGACATTCCGGATAGCCAGTTTCAACAAAGGCGCCATGGGTTTTGAAAAAGCAATGGGAACGCCGCGATTGCGAAGGGTCATACACGTGGTATTTTCATTGATGGCCTGCCAGGCCACCGTGGTTTCCATGCGCATGTTATTGCTGCGGCTTTTCATAATCACCTTTTGCCCGGGAATTATTTCCACTACTTCATATACATTTTGCTGCGGGCGCCGCATGATCTGACCATTGAAAACAAGCTTTGCACCTGCCCGTAAGGGCGCATCATTATTCCATTCCACCGATTTAATATGGGTGCACCAGTTGGGCACATTGCCCGGATAGGAAGCAAATTCGGCTACTTTTTCTTTCGGGAGATTAATAATGATCTCGGTTGATACATCTACCATTTTTCAAATTCAAAGAGTAAATAATACTATACCAAACCAATGGAGCGTCCACAGCAGCTTTCTTTATGTACGGAAGGGGGTAATACAAATGGAAAATAAAGTTAAATATTAAATGTTCATACGCCAACGAAATCAATGTTAACTTATCATAAATCAATTATTTAGGGTGTTTTTCTCATTTTAGCAACTCCATGGCTTTCGGAGGTGTATTGTCAATTCGTTATTTTTGCCGGATGGATTATTTCAAAAGGCTGCTGGATTTGCTGAAGACCGAACGTGAAGAAGACCGGCAATTATATTTAAAACTTACTCAAACAACATCTGTAAATCAACGCAGGGCCAATGGATTGACCTGGTACCCCATCGCCATCCGCGACCAGGAAATGAGCCGGGGCGATTACCTGACAGTTGAAGTGGAACGCACCACGCATCACGATGTTATACACCAGTTACGTTTTGGCATGCCCGCCGTACTGTTCTCGAACCACGATGCAGCAAGTAATAAGGTAGAAGGCACCATCACGTTTGTGAATGGCAACCGCCTCAAGATCACCCTGCGCACCGATGAACTGCCCGACTGGGCCAGCGATGGCAAACTGGGTATCGATCTGTTGTTTGATGAGAACAGCTATGATGAAATGCAGAACGCCTGCAAACTGGCTGCTTCCCTGTCTGAAAAACCAGCGGAAGGCCGGTTGATCCAAATACTCACCGGTAACAAGGCGCCTTCGTTCGAAAACAGCGCCCCGGTTATGGTTCCCTCCCTGAATTCTTCGCAGCAGGCAGCTGTAAATAAAATACTCCAGGCCAATGACCTGGCCATTGTGCATGGTCCGCCGGGAACGGGTAAAACCACTACGCTGGTGCAGGCCATCAAGGCCATGATCAAAAAAGATAACCAGCAAATACTGTTAGTGGCGCCCAGCAATACCGCCGTTGACCTGCTCAGCGAAAAGTTAAGTGATGAAGGGTTGAATATATTACGGGTAGGGAACCCTGCGCGGGTATCGGAACGCCTGTTATCGCTTACCCTCGATTACAAGATGGCGGAACACAGCCATATGAAAGAAATAAAACGCATGAAAAAACAGGCGTCGGCTTTCATGGATATGGCCCACAAGTATAAACGCCATTTCGGTAAGGCCGAACGCGACCAGCGCAAAGCCCTGTTTGCCGAAGCGCGCAACATCATGAAAGAGGTTGACAATTCTGAACAATATATCATTAAGGACCTGGTAGCCAAAGCACAGGTGATCACCGCTACGCTGGTGGGCGCCAACCATTATACCGTACGCAACCTGAAGTTCAATACGGTGGTGATTGACGAAGCCGGACAAGCACTGGAACCTGCCTGCTGGATCCCCATCCTGAAAGCACAAAAAGTGGTGCTGGCCGGCGACCATTGCCAGTTACCGCCTACCGTAAAAAGCGCCGAAGCCGCCCAAAACGGCCTGGCCACTACCCTGCTGGAAAAATGCGTGGCGTTACATCCGGAATCAGTAGTGTTACTGGAAGAACAGTACCGCATGCACGAAATGATCATGGGTTATTCTTCCAGTACGTTTTATGATGACCGGTTAATAGCGCATGCGTCCGTTGCCAGGCATGTATTGTTCAACAACGACAACCCGCTGGTATTTGTTGATACAGCAGGTTGCGGGTTCGATGAAAAGACGGAGCAAACCAGCACCTACAACCCAGAGGAAGCTGCCTTTTTATTCAGGCATCTTACTCAACTGGTTTCCTCGCTGGAT
Organism: Niastella sp.; assembly: GCA_021154515.1. Taxonomy (GTDB): domain Bacteria; phylum Bacteroidota; class Bacteroidia; order Chitinophagales; family Chitinophagaceae; genus Niastella. Next base: position 5,816 of record JAJKIL010000494.1, read on the forward strand.
AGTCATTATAAACCCGAGAACTTTCCCAGCATCGCCATCATTTCGCCTTACAAGCAACAGATAGATACATTGAAACAACAATTCTTAAGCTCGCCGGCCTTACAGGCTTATGGGCATAAGATCGCTATCAATACCATCGACAGCTTTCAGGGCCAGGAACGCGATATTGTTTACATCAGCATGACGCGCAGCAATCCCGATAACCGCATCGGTTTCCTGAGTGATATCCGCCGCATGAACGTGGCTATGACGCGCGCCCGTAAAAAACTGGTAGTTATTGGTGACAGCGCTACCCTGTCGCAATTCGATTTCTATAACAACTTCATTAGCTGGGCGCAGGACCGCAATGCTTATCAAAGCGCCTGGGAGTTTGTCTGAACTGAGATAGATGGGATGTCTGAGATGATGGGATGGGATTCACGAGCCCACGACTCAAAGGCACTTCGATGGATGATCTGTTACAGGCCACCGGTTTAAGCCGGTCGAGCATATATGATACTTTTAAGCAGATGTATGTCTTATTTCTGAAGAGCCTTACCTATTATACGTGCGTTCA
>JAJKIL010000495.1 GCA_021154515.1 Niastella sp.
GGAAATGATTGCGCATAGAAACCAGTCATAGCCAGGGAAGCTATTTCCAGGTTGTACTCTTTGGCCTTTTCCAGGAACAGGGCACGGATAGTATCATCGGCTAGCTTGTTATCGAACGTCTCGCGATCGCCAAGGCCGCCCATGTCAACTTCCACGCCATCGGCGCCTAATTCTTTTGTCAGCTGAAATGCGCTGAGCTTTTGTCTTTTCAGGATCATGAGATCTACAACGGCAATCTTATACCGTCCATCTCCCTTTACCAGTTTTTGGGCAGATACTGTTAAGCCTGACAGTAATGTTACTAAAAGTGCAAATGTAATTACCTGATTCTTCATATATGTGGGTTTAACTTTAATCGTGAAACGGGGACCTCCCCCCGGCCCCCTCCGGTGGAGGGGGAGTTTTGCAACCTCGGGATAAAACTCAACTCGTTAACTTGTCAACTTGTTAACTTGTCAACCTCGTCAACTCTATCAACTCTATCAACTTGTATTCCTGGTTAACTGGTCAACTGGTTAACTGGTCAACTAAAAGCCTACTTCTTCCCCTCAAATAACACTTTCAACTGATCATATCCATGAATAGCATTCACCGGCAATTTTTCACCATGATCGCCGAATACATACAATGCATTTTCGGGTTCAATGGTCACCTTGCTTTCATCGATCTTGCCGGTTTTATCTTTTACGGCAGACAGATCCAAATGAAAATGTTTGCCGATAAACTCATACAGGGCCGTGCGTTTATTAATACCGTAATCATGTTTTTCCTGCGGCAGGTGCACATTTTCTACCTGATCGGTTTTTCCATAATACCCGTACATTTTTTGCAGGAAAGGAAATTCAATCTCGGGCACATGCGCCGTCCAGTCGCCGCCATCAGAAATCACCAATTGCGGCCGGGGTGCCGCCATGGCTGCTATCTCTACATTGTTGGTACCATTGCCACATAAATGCACCGGCATGCCGCTTTCACAAGGGCAACCGCCGCTGTGGTAGGATGATACCATTACCACCGGCACACTTAACTTTATGCGGTCATCCAGGGCTGTTACCAGCATGGTATGACTACCCCCTCCCGATCCGCCACTGATGGCCACGCGGCTGGTATCTGCTTCTTTCAGTTTCAGCATGTAGTCCAGAATGCGAAACGCATTTAACGTTTGAACCGTCATAGCCAGACTGCGGCGGTGATCTTCGGTTTTGAATTGCAACAGCGATTCGCCCCAGGCAAACAGGTCATAACTGATAGCCATACACCCCATACGGGCCAGTGAGGCACAGCGATACTGGCAATCAGCGCGGTACCGGTGTTTCTCCCAGTGTCCGTCAGGACATAACACCACGGGGATCTTTCCTTTTATTTTTGCCGGTTTGTATAACGACGCGCAGGTATACACGCCGGGCAATACTTCAAAGGCAATATTCTCTACGGTATACCCATCCATTTTACGCACTGGCGTTGTAATGGGTTTTGATGCAGGCGCCGGCGGAATGGGCGATAATTGCAACGCTTCATACATGCATGCACGCAACTCCGTTTTACGCTTTTCCCAGCCGGTTACGTCATTGTATAAAGTAGACAGGTATTCCAATTGGGCCTTGCCTTCTTCTACTGTTTTTAAATGATATTGATACGCACTGATCTTATAACTTTTGTCGCCTGTTTTGCTGAACGATAGGTCCTGCGAAGCCAGTACATTGGTGAGTGTTTTCTCTACATCGGGACGAAAACGCCAGCGGGCATAGGTTACCCAATGATCGTTCACCATGCCGTCGCTATAGCGGATCTTAATGCCGTACTGGCTTTCAATTTCCGTCAACACCTGTTTCAAGGGTTCGCGATAGGCATCATCAGAAGTCTGGCTTCTGCTATCAACCCATATTAACAGGCAACAAAGGATATAAAATAGTTTATGCATAATTTATTCTATTATACTATTAACCGTGCTGTCGGCAATCGTGAATCGGCAATCGGCAATGCCGAATCGTGAAACGGCAAACGTGAAACGTGAAAGGACTCGCGACAGGGTAATATTCCTCACTGTTTTCATCTCTCACTCGTTTCATCTTTACCCCCTTTATCAACTCTATCAACCCGTCAACTCTATCAACCTTATCAACTTTATCAATCCTATCAACTACCTCGTCAACTGGTTAACTGATCAACTGGTCAACTTCCCCTCACCTCCCTCCTCGCTTCCTTCCAACCAGAATACAGGAGATTTTTATCCAGCACCGGTTTTGGGAAGAACAAACTTGACACATATCCTACACCAATCACCACCAGGTGACTGTACACCCCCAGCATGAATTTATCGTGACCAAAATTATATTTACCAAAATTGAGCAACAGGTGTTTATTGGCGCCTATTCCAATTTGGGTAGACGTCAAAAACGCATAAGACGTAAACAGGATACAGGCAATGATGCCGAAGGTAATGCCCTGTTTGTTGGCGCGGGCGCTGAAGATCCCCAGCAGGAAAATACCCACTATACCACCGGAGAAGATCGCATACAGCGTAAACACAATACCCAGTACGCCTTCACTGCCGGCATTGATATACAAACAGCCAATACCCATCGCGATCAAACCTGAGATCACCACTGTCCATCTGCCAGCTTTTAAATAAGCATGATCAGACAGGCCGCGACGCATCTTTTTATAATAATCTTCCACCCCTACAGCGGCCAGACTGTTCAGGTCAGCACTCAGGCTGCAAATGGCAGCTGAGATCATGGCCGAAAGGATCAACCCTCTTATCCCAACGGGTAACTGGGTCCTAATAAAATAAGGGAAGACCTGTTCGGGATGCAGTCCTTGTGGCAGGGGATTTTGTTTATAAAAAACAAACAGCGCCGTACCAATGAACATAAACAACATCCAAACGGGAACGGTCAGCAAGATACCCATAAGCGAGGCGCGGATGGCGCCTTTGTCGGTTTTTGCCGTTAAATAACGTTGTACTACGGTTTGGTCGGTGCCATATTTCTGGATGGCATAAAATAATCCATTGATGGCCATTACCAGGAAAGTTACCCGGGTAAGGTCTGCATCATAGGGACCGAATCCGGTGCGGCCATTGGCTTTTGCCACCTGCCAGATCTCAGAAATTCCACCATGGGTAGAGAACAGGATCACCGTTAAACAAATAATGCCGGTGGCAAACAGCATGAAACCCTGGAACACATCGAGCCAAATCACCGCTTCCATGCCCCCCATTAAATTAACGCCAATGATTATCAACCCTACTACCACGATCATGACCATGGTGTTGCCACCTATCATACTATCCAGCGCCAGCGCCAATAGGAACAGTACAGTTCCCATTGAGGAGAACTGCCGCAGCACAAAGGCCAGCGAACTGTAATAGCGGGCAAATACGCCAAAGCGTTTTTCAAAATATTCGTACGTGCTTAAACCGATCACCTTGCGATACAAGGGAACAATAAACCAGATGGTGCCTAACAAAACAATGGGCACCATGAGTCCCTGTACCAACAAGATCCAGTTGCTGGTGAACCCTGTACCCGGGTAGGCCAGAAAGGTCACGCTACTGATGAGCGTAGCCAGCAACGACATCCCAATCGCCCAGGAGGGCACCCGTCCATGTGCCAGAAAGTAAGATTTAAATGAATCCTGCTTTCGCGCAAAACGGAAACCTACATATAATGTCACCACCAGGAAACAAACGATGATGATATAATCCAACGCTGATAAATTCATATGGCAATTATAATATGATAGCTACTCTTTTTTAAAAATCCCACAACCCATCCGGCCATTGATAACTCCCCGGTTTAACCGTAATAAATAAATTAGGATCATTTGTCTGCATGCGCACTACGCCCGGCGCCATTTCTTCCACCGGGTAAAACCGGGTCAGATTTGACTGGCTGATCAATGCCCAGGCGGTGGCGCCGCCTTCCACGATCAGTTCCTGCACCATGCTGCGTTGCAAGACTTCATTTACCAGTCCGGCCATCTTTTCTTTCAACTGACTGGCGCCAACGGTTGTATCCCTGGTGGAATCTTCATGAATGGCCACAATGGCTTTTCCATGTTTTTTTACCAGGGCCACTACTTCATTGGCCCATTTCACATAGCTGTAGGTGCCGCTGTGCACCGAACGGATTATTTCATCGGGCATATAGGACACCGGCCCACCGGCTGCTTTTATTTGTTTAATGGTGTTACGGCTTTGGGAAAAAGTGGTACCACAAACAAACAAACTAAATGGCAAACGCTCGGTTGACAGGTCGCTTTTGGCGGATCGTTTACCGGCGAGCAGTTTATCGAGCATAGCGGTAAAGAAACCCGAAGCGCCGGCTATCAGCGTGGTGTTATCCATGCGGGTAGCCCAGGCCTGCAGGTCGGCCGTTTGTGCTGCCTCCCCTATTATGATGCCAGATTCAGGCAATGCTTCATTAAATCTTTTTACATATACCGAATTCCCCTTACTGCGCAGCATATCCAGGATCACCGAACTGCTGATGGCAAAGTCAGGATCGTGTGCAAAACTGCTTTCATGCACGGGTTTTCCATGCAGGTAATACCGGCCATTTTCAATCGTTCTGCCCAGTGCCGGATTCGCCGCTACCAACACCGCTTTTTTAAAGCCGGTGAGCGACAATTGCGCCTGAATCTCCGCCAGTACATGTCCCCGCAAAACAGAATCTGTTTTTTTAAAGATCATGGCTGGCTGTAAGGCCAATAGTTCGCGGGTATGCTTTTGCATAACCGCAACAGCTTCCACTTCGGGTAACGACCGGGCATCTGTGGCTATAACAAACAGATCAGCATGGGTAGCTGTATTTACTTCGGTGCCCAGCTCTACGGTCAGGTTATAGCGTAAGCCAATACCCGCCAGCTCGGCAGCGCCCGTAAAATCATCTGCGATCACCGCTATCATTATGCTGGGTTTTGTTGTTTAATCCGGTGTTTACTTAATTGCACGGCAGCTTCAATAGCCAGCACCATAGCGTCGGGACTGGCAATACCTTTCCCGGCAATTTCAAAAGCAGTACCGTGGTCAACCGAAGTACGGATGATGGGCAGGCCCATGGTGATGTTCACACCTTTTACGCTGTCCATTTGTTTTTTCTCGGCATTCCATTTAAACCCGGTGAGTTTAAAAGGAATATGACCCTGGTCGTGGTACATAGCCACCACGCCGCCATAAGTACCCGTTGCCGCTTTCGAGAACAAAGTATCGGCAGGAACCGGGCCATCCACATCATACCCCATTTTTCGGGCTTCTTCCACAGCTGGTTTTATTTCGCCATCGTCTTCGGTTCCAAACAAACCGCTGTCACCCGCATGTGGATTCAACCCCGCCACGCCAATTTTTGTATTGGTAGCGCCCAATTGCAGAATGCCGTTGTGCAGCAGTTCTATCACCTGGATGATGCGATCTTTTTTTACCAGGTCGCAGGCCTCGCGCAAGGATACGTGGGTTGACACGTGGATCACCCGCATATTCTCTTCCACCAGCAACATCGCATATTTTTTGGTGCCGGTGTAGTGTGCATAGATCTCCGTATGACC